>NZ_JAFMPL010000199.1:0-4513 GCF_019038455.1 Nocardia noduli | reverse complement strand
TCACTGACCTTGCGTGCGCTACCGCCACCGCCGGTCGAGCCCATCGCGATACCGGCCGCCCCGCCTGCCAGCACCGCGGTCGCGCCGCCGCCCCCGCCCAGGCTCGCGACCGCCGGGGCGACGAGGCGGACCAGAGCTGGGAGCACGATCACGCTCATCACCAGCAGAATCAATCCGAGTAGCACCTGCTGCGGGTCGGTCTGGGCCTCATCCCCGATCACGGTGAAGGCGATGGCGTAGACGAGCGCGCCGACGGGTTTGTAGAGCACGAACGCCAGCGACCAGGACATCAGCTTCTTGTAGGACTGCGATCCCGGCCCGGTACCCGAGGCTGCCGCCGCCAGGGGGATCACCGCCACAACCAGGATCAGCAGGGCTTGGCGGATCACCAGCATGACCAGCTGGATCAACGTGCTGATCAACCCCAACAGTCCGACCACGAACAAGATGCCTGTGCCGAGCCCGGATTTGGTGTCCTCGTTCAATTGCGCCATCCGGTCGACCGTGCGCGTCCAGTCCCCGTCGCTGGCGGTGAAGATCACCCAGCTCGAGAACTCATCGCCCGCGCGGGTCCCGGTGGTGACCAGGACCGCGAACGCCATCGAGGTGAAGGAGGCACGCACGAGCATCAGAAAGCTTTCCTGCGCCTCTCCGGCCAGCCCGCCGCGTTTGGCCAGCGCCAACCTGGCTGCGGCGAACATGATCCCGGCAATAAGGAAGACCACCTGGAGGCCGCCGGTGAACTCCCGTACCCCGGTCAACGCCGCGCCCGGATACCCACCGGGACCGGTCAGCACCGGCGAGGGCAGGTCGGTCCACCAGCCCATCGAGAACCGCACGCCCGTGACGAATCCCTCCATGAGGAAATCGACCATGTCTTCCCAGGCCGAGCCGACCGCGCGGGTCGCGACCTCACCGACCTGGTCGCATACCTGCTGGGGGCCGAGCGGGATGTCGCACACCATGGGTGTCGGCAACTGCTCGCGCACGCCGCCGGGCGGGGAGGCCATGACGATGCTGTGGTTCATGAGGCTGTCCTCCAGACGCCGAATCCGGTCATCGAGTCGACGTAGGTGCCCGGCCCCCAGAGGGTTTCGATCTCGGTGGGGACCGCGACGCGCCAGTCCCAGCCCGCCCAGACCATCGGCCAGCGCGCGATCCGGTAGCCGAGCCCGTCACGGATCGCGAATTCCACGACCGCGTAATCGGGGCTGTAGCCCTCGGCGACGCGTACACCGTCGGGCACGGTGACGTAGCGGGCGGCGTCGGGTGTGCGCGCCCGCGAGCGCGCGAACCGCTCGACCAGGGCCTGTCCGCCGCCGCGATAGCGCGTCGCGATCACCTGCTGCCAGGTGTGGTCCGGGGCGGCCAGCGCGCGCCCGAGGGCATCGGCGGCGGCGAGTCCCGCACCTTGCGGTGTGCGCGCGAACCCCGAGGCGATGCCGTCGGTGATCGTGGCCGGGCCGTCGCCGATCGAAACCGGCAGCGCCGCGCCACCCCATCCGCGTTGCCATGCCATCCCCACGGGCGCGCGGACCAGGTAGTCCGGCTGGCCCGGGTCGGCGCGGCGGGCGCGGTCCTGTGCCAGCGCGGTCCCGGCCTCGCTCGACACGATCTCGAGTCGGTTGCCGAACAGGTCCGCGGTCGGTCCCAGGCTCGTGGTGGCTGTCGGGTGCGGCTCGGTGAAGGTCGTGTCCGGGCGCGGTGTCTGCTCGGGCGGGTCGGGTTCGTCGTCGCGGGTGATGGTGACGACGAACACGACGATGACGACCACGACGATGGCGGTGAAGACGATGATCAGCAGTCGGGGAGTTCGCATGCGGCGGCTCGCTTTCAGCGCGGGAAGAAGACGACGAGATCGGGCGGCGGCACGGCGACGGCGGTGACCGGTGGTGACGCACTCGAGGCGGGGTCGGGCAGGGTCAGGCGCCAGTCGCTGTACTGCCAGAGCACGGCGGCATGGTTGCGGGTGACCGAGTTGTCCGGGTGCAGGCTGTAGATCTCGACCTCGGCCGCCTCGTCGCTGTAGCGGCTGACGACGTAGCCGAGCAGGCGCGGGGCGCCCTCGGCGATGGGGGCGGTGATCGAGATCTGTGCCCGCGCGGTCGCCCAGTCGTCGCGGCCCGCGCCGGGGGCGAGCATGCGGGCACCGATTCCGGGCCATTGGGTGTCGGTGGCGATCGAGGCGCGCACCGTCGCCTGCGTAGCCGCGACCGCCGCACCGGCGGGTGAGTGCTCGTATCCGGTCGCGACCGCGCCCTCGACGCGGCGCGGGCCTTGGTCGGTGACCGGCAGGTCGACGCCTTGGAAGGACTGCCAGCGCAGCCCGGTCGGCGGTGCGGTGGTGTCGACCGCGGCCGGGACCTGCACGGGGTCGCTGGGAGCATCGCTGCCGCAGGCGAACAGCGCGGCGGCGGTCAGCGGGCCGGCGAAGGCCAGCACGGCGGTGACGGCCCAGCATGGAAGACGTTCGGTGCGTGCGTGATTCGGGTTCGTGGGCACGGCGGTCACCACCGGGGGATGACGGCCAGGGCCAGGGAGCTGGCGCTGCCGAGCAGGGCCGCGGCGAGCAGGGCGCCGATCAGCCCTTCGACGCTTTCCTCGCGGTAGGTACGGATCGCGAGCAGCCCGCCCACCCAGATCACGCGCGCGATGCACAGCAGCAGCACGCACCACGCCAGATACCCGAGCAACTGCACCAGAGGTTGCAGCACCTGCGGCGGCAGGATCGTGCGCCCGGACGGCGAGGCCGCCCACGGCTCCCAATCCCGCTGCGCGAGTGCGGCGATCGTGTCACCGGTGGCCATCAGTTGGCTCCGGTGACGACGGCGTTCATGATCGGCCCGGCGCTGGTGGCCAGGATCCCGCCGAACATCGCCGCGGCGATGATCTTCGGCGACTCCACCGAACCGCCGTGCCAGCGTTCCCACCCGAATTTGCCGCCCGCGTAAATCAGCGCGGCGATCCCCGCCAGGCTCACCAACCAGGCCATGTAATTGACCAGATTGACGATCAGGTTCGAGCCCGGCGGCGTCGTGGGTGTGATCTTGATTTCCTGGGCCAGCACGGCCGAGGCCACGTCGGTGACCAATGCGACGAGGGTCATGTCGTCTCCGAATCAGGTTGTGCCGCAACCGGAAGATGGTTCGCGGACAGACGGGTGATGATCTGGGTTCCAGCGCGGTGCACATCCGCCGGAACGGCGTGACGCAGCCCGGCGCGACGCGGGGGTGGTGGGTCGAACGGGGTGAACTCAGCCAGCTCGCCGAGTTCGATCTCGAGGAGCTGGTCATGCCAGGCGATGTCGTAGACGGCCGCGGCCAGGTCGATGACCAGCGACCGATAGCGGCGCACAACCGCGGGGACCTTGCCCGGCCGCACCGGAGTCAGCACCAGCCCGATCACCTCGACACCGTCCGGAGCCAGCCCGGCGTGCCATTCCCGCAACCGGTCGGCCGCCGCGGTCAGACCGGGTGTGCACAGGCGCGCGGCCACGACCACGAGCTGGGTGGTCTCCGGCGAGGCGGGCCAGGCCGGGCCGGTGTCGGCGGCCGGTGCCCACCACCGCGCCAGGGTCGACGCGGCGGCACCGCCGTGCGCGCCGAGCACAGCGAACAACGGCGGGTGCGCCCCGGTCGTCGCCAACGGATGTTCGCGCACCGGGGCACGATGCTGTGGGTCGGGGGCGGCGACGGTGTCCGGGTCCAGCCGGGGCGGGCCGGGTGGTCGGGTAGTGCCGGCGAGGCGGTGCGCGGCGGTCATCCTCATCCTCGCTTCTGGATGTTGGAGATCACGAAATCGCCACTGCCGGGGTCAACTGCCCGGACGTTCATCAGTTGCAGGTAGTCGATGCGGGAGCCATCGGGATGGCGCTCGACCAGATGCACCTCCGCGGTCGTGTCGGCGACCGGGGTGATCGCCACGCAGTGCGTGCTCCCCGCGGGGATCGAGGCGATACCGGCGGCCAGGGCCTCGGGGACCAGTCCGGCCTCGGGAGCGACCAGCCCCAGCGCGGCGGCGGCGTCGCGGCGCTGGTAGTAGGCGAACTCGAAGGCTGCGATGACTCCAGCCAGCGAACGCCGATCCCCGGCACCGTCGGTGACCATCTCACCGCTCACTCCGGTGCACGCCGCCGGTGTCGCGGTCGTGGTGGGTGGGGCGGCCAGCGTGGCGGAGGCAACCGTCGCGGTATCGGGTTCGGTACCGCCGGAACGGAATACGGCGAGGATGGTCGCGACGGCGGCGACCAGAGCCACTCCCGCCGAGATGCCGATCCAGCGCAGCCTCACCGTGGGGCGGACGGTCCGACGTTCGCGGGGTCGTGGCGGGTCCTCGGCAGGACGGTCCAGCCACCGCCACGCGTGATCGTCACCGTCGATGCTTCCGCTGTCGTCCGGAACAGGTTGCAGGACAGTGTGTCTCGACTTGTCGAGCCAGCCGCGCCCGTGGGGGGTGTCGATCTCGGTATCGGCCATGGTCGGTGTGTCACCTCCTCCGGTCGTGGGTGCGGGGG
>NZ_JAFMPL010000198.1:0-4776 GCF_019038455.1 Nocardia noduli | reverse complement strand
ATGCGGACCACGAGGCGACCGTCTTCGATCTCGACGTACTGCGACGGAAACGCGCCGGTGGCGACGCCGCGGCCCTCGATATCCGCCCCTTGGCCGAACCACGCCGAGTCGACAACAGCACCGGCAAGAGGTCCAACACCGACCGGGATGGCAGAGGTGGCCCCGAGTCAACGACGGACGGACCTGCTCGGCGATGATGACTTCCCACGATGCCGTCACCGCTACCTGCGCACCCGGGAATCACACTTACGTCGCGTGACAAAGTGCGGAAGCACCTGTGTTCCGGAGGTACACGGTGTCGATTCCGTCCACCGAATCGGTGGTGACATCCGGCCCCGAGCGCGACCTACGCCTGGACAACCTCGATCTGCACCAACGCATTGAACGAATCGCAACTGGCCCACGACTGATTCTGGCCGTACTGCGCGGGCCCGTACTTCCAGTAGACGAACGGGACAGGCCACGCGACGCACGTGAGTTTCACCTGATGCCAGGTCGGCAACTCACAATTCGCCATCCCCCCGGTATTGAAGACGTTGTAGAGGTGGCAGTTCGCCTGCCACACCGGTACGTCGGCCTGCGCCACACCGCCACCAGCGAGCACAGAGGCAGCGGTTGCGGCAACGACGACAGCGCCTGCGGCGAATCGCTTCGCAGAGAGCATTTCGAAACCTCCTGAATCGATGTTGTCTGAAAGATCGCCAGCGGGTCGCAAATGTTACTCGAACCGTCATCGACGGTGCGGCGCGTGACATTCGAGAGCCTTGCATACACCTGGACCTTCACTGGATAACACCGCTAACATCGGTCGCGCCCAACGCTGGTCAGATATCGCCACCGGCAAGGAGTCCGCGAGTTGCCACTGATGAGCCAGGCCAGCGTTCTACGTCGACGCCGATCAGCTCCGCACTGTCGCGAGTGAACACCACCTGGAAGGGATCATTTCCAACCCGTTCCACCTGCCAGCCCAGGTGCCGCTCCAACTCTTCGATCACACCGTGATACGCACGACCGCCACCGCGGTTGTCGCGGATGGCTTCCAGGCAGCGGGATCGTCGACCAGAACATTCGGATCCCTCGTTCTCGGCACCCACGACCCTGTCGGCGGACGGTTGGTCCAAATCGGCCATTGTCGGTACCGGCTTCACAACGACGCCCGTCGCGACCTTCAATCACGATTGAATGAACACGCCACCCTAACAAGCCCTTTCAGCGCGCAAGCCGATTGCGGCTCTGCGGCAGCACATTGGGCGCGGCCAGTGCTCGTCGTCGCGGTCGAGTACCGCGAATACACCGACGCAGGACAACGCCACCCCAGTCCCACGAGTCGCGGCATAGTCCATTACCGGCAGTGGTGCTGGCGGGAGTTGGTTACCCATCACCTACTGCCACATGGACCGCAATATGCGAACTGACGTCGCTGGTCCGAAATACACCAGCATCGATATCTCCTCGGCGGGCGACGGCTCGCGTGCGGGTGCATTTCGAGGAAATCGATGGGGGTTTCGCCGCACAAGTGGCGGGAATCACCTACCGCCCCAGGCCGGAACCTGCCCGACCCATGCGGACGGCTGCAAGTGTTCGTCGGGCGCCGTGTAATTCTCACAGTGCAGCAATTCACCACCTGATGCCTCGTACGTGGTGAGATCCACCTGTATGTCGCGAACGACGATGAGGTCCGCTCCGTACGGACACGAACGGAAGTGCACCACCTCATTGGGCGTGTAGTTCACCGTGGTTCCCGCCCCTGTCGTTCCCTTCACCTCGACGTGTTTCTCCTCGCCATTGGCACGTTTACACACGAGATCGAACGGTTTCCCCAGAAGCTCGACCGACCACTTACGCTTCTCCATGAATTCGACCGCCAGACGCACCGAGCGGTCCTCGACTGCCTTCTTCAGCCGCGGATCCGCGGATCGGGGAGCACCGTTGGTCAGCTTGCTGCCGACGTAGATTTTCGAGGAAGGGAAGCTGACGTCAGCGTTCTGGAACACACCCGTCCGACGACGTCGCGCGACGCTCAACAGCGGCGAATCACGAAGGTCCGCCGTCGTCACTTTGCCACTGCAGGCAGCTCGACGCAGCGACTCGATCGCCGAGGGCACGAGCACACGATGCAACGCTATCTGCCTCCGATCATCCAGTTCACCGAATCCGAACCGGTACGGATAGATGACCTCGCTCTTTTCAAATTCGTCCGGCCAGTGCGGCGCGGTGCCCTCGTACTGCGGTCCATTGATCTCACCGAGCACCAGGTTCGCGCTTCCCTTGGCGAGCCAGGCCTCTGACCCGACACGCGGATTTCCGTTGCCGTCGGCATCGAAATAGGTTCCGAACAGGACATATCGGCAGGATTCAACTCCGGTTTCGAGCCGGTGTTTCATCCCCCAGGTCGCCGATTCGCGCGCGAATTCGAAATTGTCTCGGGATACACTGCCGATCCAAACCATCAGCGTCCGAGCGGATTCGGCCGCCATATCTCGAGCTCCCGCGAGCTCCAGCACCGCGTGCAGGATCTCGGGCCTTTCCGCAGGCGGAAAATAGGCATCCAATACGATATCGAGATACGTCTGACCACCGAATGCCCGCAGTTCCACAAGGGCTTCGTCGGTCCATCTACCAGAAAATTCGGATGTCAGATCGCCGGGTCGCACGTCTCCAGAATTATTGACCCTCAGCTCAGCGGCACGGTCGATCATCCAAAACCCGTCGTTCCGCAGACGCCAGAACGGATAGTGAGGTTGCGACCGGGAACCGGCTGATACAAATCGGTCCAAAAGAACAGCCAGTTGCGGAGCGATATCGTCGTAACTCACCGCAGCCGATCCAGTGGCTCCGAACCTTGCCAACAGCAACGCGACCAGAAGCGGCTTATGGACACTTCGCACTCCGCGCTGGCGCCAGCCGGTTTCCATCTCGCGGATTTGCAACGCCAATTGTCCGCCGCGCACCGACACCTCCCCGCAACACCGGGCGGCAGCGCTCCCCACCAAACCCGACTCCAAAACAGATCTGTGGGGCGGGCGGGGCTCGAACCCGCGACCAATGGAGTACAAGTCCACGGCTCTGAAAAGGCTTCGGACAGATACGGATATCCTCGGATATCTTGTTCTAGCAGGATGAATCTGAATCGAGTTCAGATTCCGTGATGCGTTGATATTCGGGCCTATTCGGTCGAATCATAATGAAAAAGTAGAGTAAATGTCGACCTTGTCGAGGCCGCCATCACCGCACGGCGGGGCACACGGCCACCAAAGACAGCCGACTGCGGAGCAGCCAAGCAACCCGCCTGCTAGCACGGGGCCGTGCAACTCTACGCCTTTCACTGATTGCGCTAGGGAGCCGAAACGTCACCTCGACGCCAGAGATCTGGCAACGAACGGGCCCAACAGCTGTCACCAATCATTGAGTCTATGAGCGCAGCGCTCAACGCTTTCGATCACGCCCTCCTTTGCGGTGGCGGGCGCGTTGATCGGTCTGGTCCGACTCGTGCATGAGACCCGAAAAGAACCGGTGCCCATGAGACGACCCCGCGTCGAATCAGGTGATCGCCCCATCCCCGGCGCAACGTCGGATATCCGCCCATCCCTGCCGATGGGCAGTGCACCGATGGCTTAGCGTCAATGTGGCTACACGGACGCGAACCCTCAAGTAGCGCATCAATCGGGCGTCGCGACACTGCCGACAAGGGTATCGACAGCGCCGTTGATATGCGCGGAGTGAACACGAAGTGGAGGGGCTTCACCTGGTTGTCTCCGGCCTCCGAAAAGGGGGCGAAACCGGGGTTCAGGGTTGACGGTGTCAACAGTCTGGATCTGCGGGAACGGTCGAGTCGCTGATGTATGACGAGGGGTGTCATGTCGAGGCCGAGGTTACGATGCTGTGGCTGGTCGGACTGTGTAGCCTTGCCCTACAACATGTCTGGGAGGGGTGGAAAAGTGGATCCGTTCACGATTATCGTGGCCGCGTTGATCGCTGGTGCTGCTGCGGGTGGCCAGGACGCGGCGTCGGCGGTGGTGCGTGATGCGTACGCGGCGTTGCGTCGTCGTATAATCGGTGACGGCCGGGACGGGGCGGTGCTCGCGGGGATCGAAGCGAACGAATCGGCCGCTGGCGGTGAGCGTGCCGCTGTCGAGGCTGCGGTGTTACGTGCCGAGGTGGTCGAGGATGCCGAGGTGCGGGTGCTGGCGCAGCGAGTGCTCGAGGTGGCGCCATCCAAGCAGGTGTTCAACGATCTGCGGCACGCTCAGGGCGTGCAGGCTGGTGACGGCGGCACGATGAACGTCACTTTTCACAACACGTCCGAGTAGAGATGTGCCTGTTCGCGGGACGGTTCTGGGTTTCGGGTCGCCTCACTGTCGCTTTCGTGGGTGAGGTCGCGGCGGGAGTGTCGTAGTGGAGTCGGACCCCGCCTGCGTGGAGGATGATTCCAGGGTGGCCGCTGCTGGTGCGAGGTCGGTTGATGCCCGCCATAGCCAGGCCCTGATCATCGGTGACCACAACATCGCGAACATCACCATCCACAACAACTATCGCGGTATGCCGGATCGGCCGGCACCGGAGCCGTTGATCGATGCCGGTGGCGGGGTCGTGTTTCCGTATCGGGGTCTGGGTTGGTTCGGTGAGCACGACGCGCCGCTGTTCTTCGGTCGCGAGCACGCGATCGCGGATGTGCTCGCCCAGTTGCGTGGCGCGTTGACCGTGCCGCGGATCGTGGCGGTGGGCGGGGTATCGGGTTCGGGGAAGTCCTCACTGGTGAGAGCCGGGGTCCTGCCC
>NZ_JAFMPL010000197.1:0-5341 GCF_019038455.1 Nocardia noduli | reverse complement strand
GCACGCCGGCCGAGTACGCTGCGGCCTGCACCCACACCCATCATCCGATGGCCTGCGGGACCAACTGAACACGGAACGAAATCACCCGACTCTATTCCCGGGTGGTCTCGTCATCGGGGACCGCTCAGTGGGACCTGCCCGCGGTGGTGATCGTTGCCTGCCGGGCAAGTCGGCACAACTATGTGGCCATGACGAGCCCTCGGTATCAAGCTGAGGAAGACCGAATCGATGAGGATCTTGCCAACCGACCCGACGAGCAGTGGTAGCGGGACTGCGAATTTTTCGTTCAGTCAGTTCATCCGCACAGGTCAGCTCGGTTTCCGAGGTTCCTGCGACCGGACCACAGCCAGGCCCCACGAGCGATAGCCGGCGATGTCCTCGACATTCGCATGCATCAGAACGCAGTCAGGACGCGGTGAGACGATTCATCGAACGCGCCCCGGGAATCGAGGGGGCCGATCGCCCCGTCCATCATCCGAATTTCTCGCACGACCTGATCGGAAATCGGCGGATGCGCCTGGGCGATTCCGCACGAGTATTCGTGCGATTTCCGCCGGACTCCCCGAAATCTCGCTTCTTGCTGGAGATCTCCTGGCCGCAGCACACCGAGGACGAGGTCTTCGACGGCTGGTTCCGCGATCTCCCGATCCACCAGTGACTCACCCACTCGTGGACGAATCACCCCGGGGCCACGATATCAGCTGACGTAGACGCACACCCACAGCCCGGCGCCGATCGCCTGCCTGGTGCCAGACCCCTCCGGCTGATCCGAGATCAGCGACGCGAGGTATTCGTCTATCAGGCTCGGACGAGCGGCGCGTGGGACCTATCCGGTCGGAGCACGCGAATCGCCCCCCACCGCCAACTCCTCGAACGTCTGCGGAACGTTCCGCGGCGGTTGCTCGATGTTCAACGATTCGATGTACTGCTCCATCGCGCTCGGCGGAGGCCGGGGTGCTCCTTGTCCGCCCATCGCCAAGTCCTCGACGAGGGAGGTCCGCTCGACGCGGGCCTCGGGCCGGTGAGCGATCCGGTGTACTCATCCAGGAACGACGGCTTCTGCGCGGGGTCCTTCGGGTTGTCGGGCTGTTTCGGCGGTGGCGCCATAGGCTGCTCCAATCGGGACTGCTGTGTCGGCCGCCCCGGTCCGGGGCAGATGGATTGCCGCCCCCGTCGACGTGTGGTATCTGATGAAGGTGAAAGTGAGGTGGCGGCGGGCCCTCGCAGCGGTTTGTGTGATGTCGGCGGCCATCGAGATCGACGATGACGAGATAGGGATTCGGACTTCCTTTACCGCAACTGACTTCGGGGGCGATCCGCGATTCGTTTCCGCCGCACTTGTACCCGGCCTCCCACGCCCGCCCGCTCTGTCGATCCGAGTGCGGAACTTCGACACTGTCGAGCGGAAGGCGTCAGAGGATGGGTGTGGGCAGGGCGGAGTTGGCCGAGCATGTGATCTCCGAGATCCGTGCGGGGATGACAGCGCAGGGATATTCGGTCAGTGTGCCGCTGGACAACGGGCCCTCCGTCGAGCCCGGTGTGCGGGTGCCATCGTGGCGGACAGTGTGGTTCACCTACCCGGAGCGGGGGATCCAGGGCAGAACTACCGCCGCCGTGAGTGCAACGATCGCGGCTTCCAAGCAAACGGGCGGGGTTCTGATTGAGGGGTATGCGTATCTGCTGTCGCAGGCCGTCGAGGAGGTCTTGAGGAAGGTGCCGGATTCGGCACTGGACAGCAGCTACCGGCCGGGCAATACGTCCGCACATCGAAACTACCTGGATATGGCCGGTTTCGGAAGTTTGGAGAATCCGCCCAAGTCGGATCGAACCTTCCATGTCGTTGCTCTAGGTGTGGGTGACGGTGTCGAACGGTTCATGGACGGTACGCGTAGGGGCGTCGTGGATTTCTTCGCCGAGCGTGACAGTCTGATGAAGTTGGTCGATCTGGCCTTGCGGGAACGTGCTCAGGACCGGGGTGGCCTGCGCCGTCGCGGTTTTGTGGGGTGGTGTGTTGTGTCTGCTCGAGGGTCGGGTCGATGACGCGGTGGGGTTGATGGATCGGTATCTGTCGTGGGAGAGGTACAAGCAGTCCGATTCGCGCGACAGTGTCGTGGCTTTCGATTCGGTTCTGTGTGAACGCTTCCCGGACTACGCGCTCGCCCGATCGGATCGGGTCGAATAGGCACCGGCTGGGCACCCAACATCACGTCGGGTGTGTGTCCGTTGTTGTTTCCAGGGTGATCAGCACCCACGGCAGCGGTATGGACACACCCCCCTTCGGTCTACGACCGACGTAATTGGCAGACGCTTCTACACGCGGCATCGGGTTACTGAACGATCGAGCGTGCGCGCACGGCGTGCTGTGTTGAGTGGACACGGAATCGGCGCACAAGGAGTGTGTAACCGACATCTCGCCCCGGACAATTGCGCGACTTCCTCGCGCCGCAGGCCGGGGGTGCGACGGCGGGGGCCGGGTGGCAGGCCGACGTCGGTGGGTGTGATGCATCGACTTTTTTATCCGCCGTCGACTGGTTCGCGGCACGGCAGGAATGCGTTCCGGTGGCGGCGTCGAGTGGATGTGTGGTGTGTTAGCGTCTGCGCATTTGCTGGTTCGGGGAAGTGGATTGTTCGATGGGGTTCGGGAAGTTCTGGCGGCGGGACGGATCCGATACCGGCGAGACGCAGCCGGTTGCGGATCGCGCGGTCGCCGAGGATGCGGTGTGGGAGTGGTTCGCGGCGGGCTTGGCGTGGACGTTGTTCACCCTGCCGGAGGACGGCATCCTGACCTTGGTCGATGAGGACGGCACGGGTTGGTTCGCCCAATTCGGCAAGGCATCCGGGTTGCGGGCCGAGGTCGGTTCGGGTGCGGTGAACGATGCGTCGGGCTTGGCGCTGGCCGAGCGGGGCTGGCGCCGGTCGGACGAGAACGAGCACACCTGGTATCGGTACCTGCGATGGCCTGCCCGCTACACAGATTACGAAGAGTTGGCGGACGCGGTCGTGGGGGCACTGGGTCGTGTGGCGGGGGTGTGGCTGCCACTGGGATTGCGGTCGCAGTCGTGGAACGACGGTTTCGGTCCGGACCCTGATGTCGGTGAGCTCGCGGTTTTCGGTCTGGCTGCCGAGCGGATGCGCGCGATGACACCGGCGACCTTGCACGAACTCGCAGGGGTCGGTATGCGCAAACTCGGTCAGACCAAGGTGATCGAACAGGGAAACCACCAGAAGAGGACGATCGTCGCCGGTTTCGTTGTCGATTCCGAGGGGTGGGAACTGCTCACCGGCGGAGGCGAGCAGTGGCCGATGGGTGATCGGACAGTCGATTTCGTCGCATTGGCGGGCACGGACAGGTTGGTGGCCCTCGACGTGTACGTCGATATCGAGGATCCGGGTGATATCAGGCTCGACAACCGGGTCGTCGAAGGTGAACGGGTGGAGCGGGGAACGGCACCCTTCGTCGCGGCCGCGGTCCGCGCGAATCCGGATCTGGCGGACGCGCTCGCGGCGCGTGATCTGCTGACGGCCTTCCACGACGGCCGCATGCATATCGACTATCAGTTGCTGACGCTGGACTCCGCTCACGGCATCGCGCGGTTCGATATCGGCGCCTCCACCGAGAATCCGCGGACCGCGGCATCCGATCCGGCGCCGCCGACATCCCAGGAGACCGATATCCGGTGGTTTCCCTTGCTGAAACCGGCCGACTGGCCCCACCGTGGGCTGGTCCGTTATCAGGAGACCGGGTCGGCTGCCGCGCCGATCGCGGTCGTGGCCGAGGATCGCGAGGGCGAATTCGCCGTGGCGGTCGAGCATCCGGACAGTGTCGACTTCCGGGCGCAGTGGGGTTCGGCGATCGCCAATCTTGAAGCGTTGCACTATGACTGGGAGATCGGCGAAGTCGCGACGATCCCGATCGCGAACTGCTCGGGCCACGACTTCTCGGCCGAGAAGATTCTCGACCCGAACGCCCTGCGTGTCGCTCATCGCTTCTTGAAAGCGCCACGACTGGGGGTGTCGGTGCCGCGTCGAACCTGTCTGATGGCCGCGCCGACAACCCTGAACCAGGCCCAAGCGGTGGCGTTCGCCGTCCTGATCCAGCGCACCTACGCCGACGATTCCTACGGCCACGCCCCCATCACCTCGGGGGTGTATGTCGTCGAAGACGGCCACATCATCGACTTCGTCGAAGACCCCGAAATCCTCCACGCCACCGGGGACCGTAGGTAACACCGCCGACCGCGGTCCCTCCGCACGATTCCGCTGGCAATCCCCTGACCTTGCGGCACAACCTCAGTAGGCCATCACAGCCGGTAGCCGTGATCGGTCGAGGCGAAGCAGACCACCGGACGAGGTATCGCGCGGCCGCAGCCACGGGCTACTGCTCTGGCCACGGAGCCGATCCGACGTTACCGATCGCGGAACAGTCGCCCCGGTCCGCGCCGCCACCACCGGACCAGGGGGTGCGGTTGCGTCGGTGGCGAACTCGAGGCGCCAGGGATGGCCTCGCGGATCGTTGCCGTGTCGAGGGAGGGTTCTCGTCTTCTGTCGTTGCCATGACCGCGCGGTGGTGCGTACAGCACGACCGCGCCGTCTTCGATCCGATCGAACGCGAAACTTGTCAGCCAGACACGGAGCAGCGGCGTGTAGGGATTGGGAAGGTCGGCGAACGACATACCGGCCAAGTCCGCGCCGTCGGTGGCGTAGCTGCCCAGGGGGACCGGAAGGGGATCCTCGAGGAACCACTGCCTGTCCGGATCCTCTCCGTCGGAGTACGAGCGCGCCTGCTCCATGAGCCGAAGTCTGTCCTCGGTGACTCTACGGCGGTGGTCGGACCGGATGTCTTCGATCTCCGGTACGCGAAGACCCGATCGGGCCGCGAGTTCCCAGCGCAGGTGCTCGCGTATTTCATGCCACACGTTGAAATACGGTAGGTCGGTAATCAACGGGCCACCGCGAGCTACCCGTGCGAGGGACTCGGTCTCAGTGAGTCGATCGGCGTGGTATTTCCATATCGCGTTCATCGGGGCTTGCACGGTGTAGGGGAAACCGACGGTATGGGCGCCGTCCTCGTGGTGGGCCGGACTGCCCACGCGCCAGACCAATCGGTCTGCCGCTGTGAGTCCCCAGGGGCGAAGAGCCTCGACTGCTCCCCACGCCGCCTGCTCGGCCTCGAGCATGGCCTGAACGCGATCTCCCAGAGCGAACAGATGCTTTTGTCGGCAGAACGTGAATACTGACCCCCGCGTGGCATCTGAAAACTGACCCCCTTGGTCGGTCACCCTGGCTCTCACCGAGTCAGGGAGGACGAAGGGATGCTAGCCGTGGAAGATTGGGCTGAGAT
>NZ_JAFMPL010000196.1:0-5438 GCF_019038455.1 Nocardia noduli | reverse complement strand
CACCCGGCTGCCCCACCCGGTACCGATCACGTGGACGGTGAGCACACCGCACGGCTGGCACCTCTACTACGCCGCCCCCGCCACACCGCGGCTGCCGTGCAGCGTCGGCCGTCTCGGGGACGGGATCGACACCCGCGGCCACAGCGGCTACGTCATCGCCCCCGGGTCCCGCACCCGTCACGGCGACTACACCCTCGCCGCCGACCACCCCGTCGCCGACCTCCCGCCCGAACTCGTCGCCCTGCTCACCCCGCCGCGTCCGGCACCGGTCTCGTCGGCGGTTGTCGCGTCACACCCGGACGCCTACCTCGCGGCGATCCTGGCCGGGGAAGCACACCGCGTCACCACCGCCCGAGTGCATCTGCGCAACCACACCCTGTTCCGGTCCGCGCTCGTGCTGGGGCGGCTGGTGGCCGCCGACGAGATCAGCGACCACCAGGCCCGCACCGTGCTCGCCGACGCCGCCACGGTCCATGTCGGGGTCGAGGGCTTCACCACCGGCGAGGCCGATCGCACCATCGCCAACGGCCTGCGCTACTCCCGCTCCCGCCCCCGATACCTGCGCCGATAGCCCCTCGACCACCAAGGAAGGAGAGAAATCATGCCGGAACCGAACGTCGAAGTCGTAGTGGTGCGTGACCCGTCGGCCCAGACCTGGGTGTCGGTGTATGTCGACGGCGTCGCCACCGACGGCCGGTCGGTGGTGATCGACGCCGGTCACGGCTGGGAATGGGAAGACTGGCGCGATTTCCGCGACGCCACCCTCGCCGAGGCGAGCAGCCCCGCCTGCCGCGCCGAGTTGATCGACGCATTCGACGACCCGCCCGGCGGTGAATACGTGCTCGGCCGTGACCGCGCGCACTGGCTTCGACGGTATCGATCCCGAAGACCGGCTCCCGGCCCGCTACCGGCTCACCGGACCACGCGCGGTCGCGCTCACCCTGCCCACCGACACCGACACCGACACCGTGGCGCTGAGGTATCTGCGTGAGCACCTGCCCGAAGGGCAGCGCCTGATCCGCCACGACCGCACCCCGGCCGCCGACGCGGTCGCGTCCTGGGTCACGACCAGCTGGGACACGGTGCTGACCGCGGTGATCGCCGACACCACCACCGGCGAGGTCACCGCCCACCAACTGCTCTACCGGATCGCCCCCACCAGCGGCGGCGGGGACCGGGTCCGGGTCGAACTGGCCCACCGCCACGAGTTCGAGGGCAGCGACTACTACCGCGGCCTGGACCCGCGACTGCTCACCGGACTCACTCCCGTCCCCGCGGCCGTGCACGTGTCTGGCGCGCCCTGGTCCAGCAGTCCGCCCGAACATCGGCCACCGACCCCACCAGGAAGGACACCCCGCCCCGATGACCGCTGTCTCGCTGTGGTTCCCCCGCACCGACGTGCTCGGCCTCGCCGAGCACGCCATGGCCGCCACCAACCACTCGCTGCCGCCCTTCGACGAATCCGGCGTGGCCTCGCCGTCGCTGATCTGGGTCAAGGATAACGGGATCTACCTGGTCAGCAACGGCCTGCCACGCCAAGCCCCGACCGACACCGATCCCCCCGACAACAAGATGCACGTCGTGTACGCCCACGGCCACGGCGACGGCACCCACTGGCATCACGGCCCGCCCCTGGGTGACGACTTCGTCGAATACCTGCCGCTGACCGCACCGTTCGCCGAGTCCGGACCCTCACTGATCGACATGCTGCGCGGCCCCGCCACCGCCGCCTGGTTCGTCATCACCGTCGAGCCGGACACCTTCTCCGTCGACTTCACCGACATCGCCCCCTCCTGAGAGACTGGCATCGCGGAATACGACACGAGCGGGCGGCACCGGCCCGTGCCGCCCGCTCGTAGCGGTTCGTATGCTTCGCCACCGCCTTCGACCATCGGAGTCCGGAGTACCCGCATGTCCGAACCGATCTCGAATCCCTCGACCTCCAACCTCGTTCCACACTCGCCGGCACCGGCCCCTGCCGACGTCGAGTCCCGTACGGGGCTACGTCTCCAGTTCTGTGACGGCGACGACGACCTCACCGCGCACCCAACCGCCGACGGGGACGCCAGGCAGGTGCGGCTCTGGGACGGCGAGGTCTGTCTGATCGCAGTCACCCGTGACCGCGTCGGGTGGGGCTACAGCGCAGGCGATGTCGGCACCGCATCCCCGATGAGCACCTGCACGCCCGCTTCCCCGACTGGCGCCAGGCCCTGCACACCCTCACCGGCTTCACCGTCGCACCCGAATGAGACCCCGCCACACCTCAATCCGGTGCGTCGGCCCTCCTGGGTTCCTGCCCCTTCCACCACTGTCGAGGAGTACTGCCATGCACACGATCGCCCCGGTCTCCGATACGCGACTGCGGGCGTGGGCGATCCTGGCCCGCGCAGCCCTGCTCCCGTCCACCTATTCCCGCGTGGTCGTGGCCACCCGGGCGGTCGCACCCGATATCGAGGACGCCGCCGACCGGATCGGCGCGCTCACCGCCGTACCCGGTACGCGGGCATCGGTGGCCGAGCTGGCCGCCCGCGACCTCGACCGCGCCGAGCGGGCCGGGGCGTGGCTGCTCACCCCCGACGATCCCGCCTGGACCGGACTGGGTTTCGACGATCTCGACTCCCGCGACAGCCAGTACCTCGACGCGCCGGTGGCGGTCTGGGTGCGCGGCACCATCGAGGCGGTCTCGGTCCTGACCCGCGTCGGTGTCGTCGGATCGCGGGCGGTCTCCCCGCGCGGTGCCGCCATCACCGGCGAGATCGCGGGCGCGCTGGCCGACCGTGGTGTGCACATGGTCAGCGGTGGCGCCTACGGCGTGGACGTGTTTGCCCACCGGGCGGCCCTCGACCACGGGATGGCGACCACGCTCGTGGCCGCGGCCGGGATCGACCGCGTCTACCCCACCGCCCACCTTGAGGTGTTCGACGCCATCGCCGCCACCGGCGCGATCATCTCCGAATACCCACCCCGCGACGGCGTCGAACCTTCGCGGTTTCTCGCCCGCAATCGCCTGGTCGCGGCCATGTCGCGGCAGGTGGTGATTCCCGAGGCCGGACCGCGCTCGGGCAGCCTCGCGACCGCGCGGTGGGCGCGACGGCTGCACCGCCCGGTACTGGCCGTGCCCGCCGCCCCCAGCGCAGCCGCGCGGGGCTGCGACCAACTCATCGGCCAAGGCCACGCCCGCGCCGTGCACTCGGTCGCCGACGTGCTCGCCGCGCTCGATGAATCCGCTGATCCCGAACCTGGTCACTAGTTCGCCCGAAACCGCATATCGACGTCGACCACCTCCGGTTCGGCAGCGCACTCCGGCGCTGATCCCGCCCACGGCCGACACGCAGCGGCGTCGCGCGCCCACACGCGAATTCATCTGTCCCTGTTGATCATCGACCTTCGAGGAGAACCACCATGGCCGGAGACACCGTCATCACCGTGATAGGAAACCTGACCGCCGACCCAGAGCTCCGCTTTACCCCCGCGGGTGCCGCGGTCGCGAATTTCACCGTCGCGTCCACCCCGCGCTACTTCGACCGCAATTCCAACGAATGGAAGGACAGCGAGGCGCTGTTCCTGCGGTGCAGCACCTGGCGCGAGGCCGCGGAGAACGTCGCGGAGTCACTGACCAGGGGTGCGCGCGTCATCGTGAGCGGGCGCTTGAAGCAGCGCACCTACGAGACCCGCGAAGGCGAGAAACGCACCGTCGTGGAACTCGAGGTCGACGAGGTCGGCCCGTCGCTGCGCTACGCCACCGCCACGGTCAACAAGCGAAAAGCCAACCGCGCCAGCACGAGTAACGGTAGCAGCGATCGCTCCCGCGATCTCGTCGGGGCCGCCGCAGGCAGCCGTGGTGGTGACGACGACCCGTGGGCCACCGGCGGCAGCGGATTCGGCGGCGGGTTCGGGAACGGATTCGGCGGAGGCGAGAAGCCTCCATTCTAGAAACCCGGTCCCGCGCGCTCCGACCCGTATGTCAGGGCAGGGCGCGAGCAGTGGCCGTATCCGACACCCCGCTCGGATACGGCCACCCACCACCTCACCGGTGTCCGCGCGTCGGCGGTGCCCGCGGCGCGATCACGGGCCTTTCTTCCATGACCCGCACCGCGCCAGCGCGCACCGCTCCACTGTCGAAAGGTCGGCCTTCGTGTGAACGATCCCGAGAACTCGACCTACACCTGCGACCAGGGTGACTGGGAGCCGCGCTGGTACACCGTGCTCGGCCCCGACGGGCAGCTGTGGTGCGAGGCCAGCGACCGCGCCGAGGCCGTCGCGGCCATACGCCCGGGTGATCGGCTCATGCGTACCTGGCAGCGGATCCGCGTCGAGTCACAGATGCGCGAAGAACACCCCTGAACCGCACCCTTCATCTCGACAGCGGCGGATCCCGTCCGAATCCGCGTGAACCCCCTGCTGCCTCACCAGGACCAGGAGAATCCCCGATGAACGAGCCAGTACCTACCGAAGCGCCCACGCTCACCGCGTCGGCAGCGGCGGCGGCGTTGATCGCCCTCGCCGGGCACGCGCCCACGCGGGCGCGCGCCGCGATGGCCGAGGCGCTGGCCGAGCTGGCACCCGAGGACTGGGCATGGCTGGGACTGCTGCACCGCGGCCACGCCCACTCACCGAACGCGGCCTTGTCCCGGGTCCTGGCCCTGGCCGCGGCCCGACTCGGCACTACCGACACCCAGGCTATCGATCACCTGTCGCGTCCGCCTGGCGGCGTCGAGGTGCTCGAGGTCCTGGTCGAGGACGAGATCCGCGCCCGGTTGCGCGGCCCGGTCCGCGAGGACTGCTACGACTTGCGCCTGCACGCCGAACCGAGCCCGGCCACCGACGCGGCGCGCACGACCGATGCCGCGATCGCGGCCCGCGCCCGTCACCGGGCAGCCCACCCTCGCCGAGTCGCGGCCGTCACCGTCGCGATGCTCGGCATCGACGACCGGCTGGTGGCCTGACCGGGGAGAGGATCCCGCATGAGCGTCGATGACCCGCGTGAGACGCCACGAACCAGATTCAGATCCGGTTTCTGCGTCACCTGCTCGACCGCCTCGACGCCCTCGCCGACCAGGCCAGCCCGTGGGAAGGGATCCGCCGCCTTCGCGGGGTCATCGCCGCACGCCTGACCGTGATCACCGACACCGAACCGGCCGAAGCCGAAGCCGAAGCCGGCGACATGGGCACCAGGCACGGCCGTCTCGTGTTGATCACGGTCGAGTTGCACCGGCTACGGCGCACGACGACCCCCGCCACGATCACCACCCGCGGCGGGCACCGCCACCGTGTCCACGTCCGTGCGGTCGGACGACGGCACACCCTCGTCCACACCGACGGCGGCCCCGGGCTCGCGGCAGTGCTCGTGCCACTGCGGTTCATCGAATCAGTGGACCCGCTCGAACCCGCCGCACGACAGTAACTCCCCGGCGCAACCAACACCCCCGCCACCCGAG
>NZ_JAFMPL010000195.1:0-5456 GCF_019038455.1 Nocardia noduli | reverse complement strand
CCGCCACCCCACCGCCCTGGCACCTATAAGATGCCGGTTGGGCAGGAACCGGGACCCTACGGCCTGGACGGTCCCCTCTTCCGGTTGTATTCACCGGATTTCGCGCGGAATCCGCACCGCGTGTATGCCGAGATGCGCCGCTACCACCCTGATTTCGCTCGCGTCGAACTCGCGCCGGGAGTTACGGCGACGCTGGTGCGCAACATGCGGCGCAGCTGGTTCGACGGGGCCGCGAAAGCCGCGAGGCTGGAAGGGTGCACACCGCACGTACTTCGGCATACCGCGGTGTCTCAGGGCGCGTCGGTGCTCGCGATTCAGCGGATGCTCGGGCACGACAAGCCGAGCACGACGCTTATTTTCTACAGTGATCTGTTCGATGACGACCTTGACGACGTAGCGGCTCGACTCGATGCGGCGCGTACGAGTTTTTCCGCTGCGTACGAACCGGGGTTCTGGGGCCGTCCAGCCGCGTGAGGCAACGGCTTGACCTGCAAGAATGTTGTGCGCCTCCGCGAATCCGTTTGTAATTTTCCGCCCGGTTTGTCAAGGCTGGTGCGCGAGCTGGGGCCGGATCTGGATGGAAGTGAATCTAGTGCCGACCAGCAGATTTGCGCGGAATCGGATGAGCCAGCGCCGTATCACCCAAACCGCAAGCTCCAGCCCGACGAGGTCGCCGAGCTGGTGGAAGCGTATCGGCACGGAGTTTCGATGGTGAAGTTGGCGAAACAGTATGGGCTGCATCGGAACACAGTCGAGGCTCACCTGCGGCGATCCGGCGTCACCATCCGACCTGTCGTGAAGATGACCCCGGCATTGGTTGAGCGGGCGACGAAGCTGTACATCGAGCAGATGTGGACGACGGCACGGATCGGCAAGGAGTTCGGTGTGGATGCAAGTACCGTGGCGAAGGCGTTGAAGCGTGCTGGGGTTCAGATGCGACCGGCGGTAGCGGAGCGCGGGTAGGCAGGCTGACAGCTTCCAGGAGATGGGGTGAGCGTGTACGCCCTGTGAGCGGCGTTCGCGTCGTGTCAGCTGAAGGTGCCGTACACGCAGCCGTACAGTCTTGTCGCGAACTGTCGCTACATCAGAGCGTGTTTCCGCCTCCTTGCTGTCTCCTTCTGCCCTACGCTGCATGCATGCAGTCTTACGAGGCAGTCCATTCGCACTCGACAGGTGCAGAAGTTGCCGAGATCGTTCAACGGCTATGGGCCGAGAGTGGCGAACCTGCGGAGGTTGTCTCGGAAGAATTCGTGATTCTGCCCCGACTAGGGCGAGTCGAATGTGTGTTTGATGCAATTGGCACACTGAGGAACTCCAGAACAACTCTCACTAAACTCCTGGATCAGGGGCTTGACGTATTAATACTTGTACCAATCCGTCTGCTCGGAACAGCTCATGAGGAGGTTCGTGACATGAACATAGCTTTACAAGGATGGATAGAAGGCGATACGGGCATTCCACGCTTTGTCTTCCCTGAGCAGGCGTGAGAGTGAGCCGTGCCTCCTTCCCTCAACACTCAAACTATCGTTGCATTCATCTGGGACTTCGATAAAACGCTGACTCCGGGTTATATGCAAGACCCCCTGTTCGCCGAGTATGGCGTAGATCCCAAATCCTTCTGGCAAGAAGTCAACGGACTGGTCGACTTTTATAAGTCGCGCAATTTGTTCGTGTCGAAAGATACGGCATATCTCGGCCATATTCTAAGTTATATCCGAGATGGACATTTCCCGGACTTGACGAATGAGAAGCTGCGGGAGCTAGGCGCCCGCGTTCCGTTGGCGCCAGGGATGCCTGATTTTATGGCGAAGACTCATGAGTTCATCGCAGGTGATCAGCGATACGTCCATCATGGAATAGCTGTTGAGCATTATATTGTATCAACAGGTCTTCGGCAGATGATCGAAGGAAATGCCATCAGACAGTCTGTGGACGGAGTATGGGCATGCGAGCTTCTCTCGGATGCTCCTTCGAAGGGCTACTTGGAATCGATGCAAGATGGCCAAGCGTGCAAAGATGCGGGAGTTCTTACGGGCATCGGCTACACGCTTGACAATACCACTAAAACGCGAGCAGTGTTTGAAATAAACAAGGGGGTAAATTTCGAGCCGGATATCGACGTGAATGCACGTATGTCACATGATGAGCGGAGGGTTCCGATCAGTAACATGATTTATATCGCTGATGGGCCTAGCGACGTCCCGGTCTTCTCTGTCATCAACCAATACGGAGGAAAGACTCTTGGCGTCTATACCGGTGGGTTTGCTCATGGCAATTACGACGGGGTCCAACAGTTGGTCCAAGATGGTCGGGTGCATCAGGCGGCGCAGGCTGACTATAGTACCGACACCGAGGCGTATAACTGGCTGATGCACTCTCTAAAGCAAGTATCTGACGGGATTTGCGCCAGGCGTGAAAACAGTATCGCGAACATAATTGCGCCTGCCGGGCATAAAGTCTGATTCAGCAGTGCTTCTACTTGTCAAGCCTCAAGGTTTGTGGAGTGATCGGCTTGTTGGGCCCGAAAGTTCATTCCGCGTTTGCCGGAACGGTTTGGGGTTGTCGGCCGGTGTGTAGTCGTGTCAGTGTGGTGAGTGGCTGGGGATGCTGTCACAGCCGCAGGCATCCGCACAGGTTTTGTCAGCATCACCCCAACGTCGTAGGCTTCCCAGAAACATCGTCGCTTGGTGGCTCTACTTCGATCAGCGGCGAGCGAAGTACATACATGGAGTGCTGACTTGCTTGAACTCGATTCGTTGGATGGGCAAACCTTCGAAGCTCTCGCCCTCCTGCTGCTACGGCGCGAATCATACGAGTTAACTTCGTCGCCAGCTCTGTCCGGCCGCGGGGGCGACAGTGGAGTCGATGCTATCGCAATCGCACCCGACGGCCAACAAACATTTGTAATCGTCAAGCATTTACGTGGAAAATTTCGAACATCCTCCCTCCAGGCCAGGCGCACAATTAGTGTCGCTGTCCGACTTCGCGAGCAGTTCCCAGAATCTAATATTCTGCAAATTACCTCGATTGGTCTCACCCGCGAGGCGTTTGACCTCCTGCATGAGAACCGGATAAATGCATGGGATCGCACAACGATTGACCACCTGCTGTCGGTACACCTCGATATTGCGGATGCGGTCCAGAAGAAGGCCGAGGAACGGGATCTAAATGACCTATTTCGCGAACCTGAAGAGCCATCGCGTACTACCTTAGAGAGTCGCGTCACGGCGGAACTCGCAGGCATTCCGCCAGGTAAAACCGGTTGGAAGACGTATGAAGTAGCTACCGCAAAGCTTCTCACGGAGATCTTTTTGCAACACTTAGATCCTCCCAAAATTCAGAACCGCACAGACGATGGCCTCGATATAATGGATGCCATATTTGACATACCCCATACGGACTCGTCCTGGTCGCAAGCCCGCTCTACCTACAAGACCCACTTTGTCATCGCCGAATTCAAGAATTACACTGGAAACATCGAACCAAAGGCGGTCCGACAGCTCGTTGAGTATCTGTGGCCGAAAGCCTTTCGCATGTTCGGCGTCGTAGTTTCACGGAAAGGACCGAACGACCAGGCGATCGCCGCGCGGAGGCGCGCGTGGTTGGACCATGAGAAGATCATTGTTTTTCTTGACGACAATGACCTCATCGAGTTGGCGCGACTGGTCGACAATGGAGATAATCCATATAACCTTATACATCTCCAGTTGATGGATTTTTTCCGCACGCTTAATCCATAGAGGATGATCCACGGCAGGGTATCTCGTATGTTATGTTTATTATATGAATCCGATCACTTCATCATGCCGCTACCGCAGGGGTAATAGTCTTAACTCATGCGATATCGCCATTGCAAGCTTCACGCCCGACAAATGGCTGGCAAGCACTGGACAGGTAGGGCACCTTTTCGACGGATTGTCGTACCTGTTACAGGCCGCGCAAGAGTGGCAGTTGCAGACAGATCTAAAGCTGGAAGTTGTTGGCTACCCCGCGCAAGCCTATGCTATGGATTCCGTATTTTTGCGTTCTCGATCGCTCTTTGAGTTCTTTGTTGGCACAAATCCGAAGACTCATTGTCACGCAAGCTGTCTTTTCGGGTTGAGCAACCAGATTGGCTATGCGAAATACAAGCCCGTCCCCGGCGGCACTAGCAGCGTCAACCCTACGTGGGAGGACGTACTGCACGTTGGATCAATGCATCTTAAAGACAGGAATAGCCCCGTACAGCTTATCGGCCACGACGGCGCTTTGAAGGATCTAAACCAAATGCCGGTTGACTTCGCCAAAGGCATACTAGACGTATGGGGCGATTTTGAAACCGAGCTGAATGCGCAGGGGTACGCCCATCTGCATAGCATGGCAGAAGCGTGCAGAGATAAGGCAAAAGAGGATGCTGGACATGTTTTCGACAGCATCGATCTACGAGCGAAAGCTTACCGGCTTGTACTTACGGGGAATTTGAAAAAGATATTCTGACAACTCGCGTGGGTGACGTATCGGGCAGCGCGAATGAATGCCGCATCCTCTCCTTTCATCAGCTGCCCAGAATTATATCCACCTAATATCCGATGCAATAGCAATACGCGCCCCATCGTCAGTAAAATAATGGGATGTAGTTATTACCTCGATTGATTGTTGAGCTGACTGACAGATAGCGCGTATTCGTCTTCCGGGCCGCATTGCTACCCTTTTCTCATGGGCACCGTCCCCCTCGAAGCCCTCCACCAAGCCATCCGCTCCGCCTGGTCGGCCGACACGAGCGCGGCCCTGGACTGGACCGACAGCAATCCGGCCAAGGGGCAGTGCGCCGTGACGGCCTGCGTGGTGCATGACCATCTCGGTGGGGACATCCTTAATAGCGTCGCCACCTTGCCCAGCGGCGACACCGTCTCCCACTACTTCAACGTCATCGCTGGGGAGACGGTCGATCTCACCGCAGAGCAGTTCCCGGAGCACACTCACTTTTCGGAACCGGCGCCGAAAACCAAGGGCCTCATCTCGACCCGCGACTACTGCCTGTCCTATGAGCACACCCAGCAGCGCTACGAGCTACTGCGGACGCGAGTCGCTGAGCAGCTCGGCGATTAGCATCACCGGGCAGTCCACAGCCCAAAGAACTCGCGCACTTCGGCTACTGCTACGTGCCGACGCAGTTCGTCCGCGATGTCGGCGAGCGTGGTTTGCAGTCGGGTCGAGGCCACCGTGCTGATGCCCGCGAAGTTCTCGATCAGCACCCCGCAGCCATCGGCAATGGCTCCGGCCTGGACGTGGTTCTGTGCCAAGCGGATCTGCCAGGCGATCTGTTCGCGAGGGTAGGCCGCGGTGCCATTGGCCTGTCCCCGGTGATTGAGTCCACTTGGTTTTAGAGTCCTGTTTGGCCTGGTGAGGGCTGAGAAGGGACACTGAGGGATATGGCAGGTCGGAAGCGGCATTCCGCGGAGGAGATCGTGCGGAAG
>NZ_JAFMPL010000194.1:0-5531 GCF_019038455.1 Nocardia noduli | reverse complement strand
GTGTGTGCGTGTGTTCTTTGAGAACTCAATAGTGTGTCGATGAATGTCAGTGCC
Source organism: Nocardia noduli (assembly GCF_019038455.1). NCBI lineage: Bacteria > Bacillati > Actinomycetota > Actinomycetes > Mycobacteriales > Nocardiaceae > Nocardia > Nocardia noduli. Next base: position 5,477 of record NZ_JAFMPL010000194.1, on the reverse strand, counting down.
AAATGTTTTATTTGGTTCCGGCCCTTTCATACCCCCGTATGGGATGGGTTGGACATTAGTCAGCAAAAGATTTTTTGTTGGCGTTTTGTTTTGCTAGGTTTTCGGACTCTAGTTAGATATTTCTGATTCACCTTTCGGGGTGTTTCGTGAGTCTTCAACGGAGAGTTTGATCCTGGCTCAGGACGAACGCTGGCGGCGTGCTTAACACATGCAAGTCGAGCGGTAAGGCCCTTCGGGGTACACGAGCGGCGAACGGGTGAGTAACACGTGGGTGATCTGCCTCGCACTTCGGGATAAGCCTGGGAAACTGGGTCTAATACCGGATATGACCACGGACTGCATGGTTTGTGGTGGAAAGATTTATCGGTGCGAGATGGGCCCGCGGCCTATCAGCTTGTTGGTGGGGTAATGGCCTACCAAGGCGACGACGGGTAGCCGACCTGAGAGGGTGACCGGCCACACTGGGACTGAGACACGGCCCAGACTCCTACGGGAGGCAGCAGTGGGGAATATTGCACAATGGGCGGAAGCCTGATGCAGCGACGCCGCGTGAGGGATGACGGCCTTCGGGTTGTAAACCTCTTTCGACAGGGACGAAGCGCAAGTGACGGTACCTGTAGAAGAAGCACCGGCCAACTACGTGCCAGCAGCCGCGGTAATACGTAGGGTGCGAGCGTTGTCCGGAATTACTGGGCGTAAAGAGCTTGTAGGCGGTTTGTCGCGTCTTCTGTGAAAACTTGGGGCTCAACCTTAAGCTTGCAGGGGATACGGGCAGACTAGAGTACTTCAGGGGAGACTGGAATTCCTGGTGTAGCGGTGAAATGCGCAGATATCAGGAGGAACACCGGTGGCGAAGGCGGGTCTCTGGGAAGTAACTGACGCTGAGAAGCGAAAGCGTGGGTAGCGAACAGGATTAGATACCCTGGTAGTCCACGCCGTAAACGGTGGGTACTAGGTGTGGGTTTCCTTCCACGGGATCCGTGCCGTAGCTAACGCATTAAGTACCCCGCCTGGGGAGTACGGCCGCAAGGCTAAAACTCAAAGGAATTGACGGGGGCCCGCACAAGCGGCGGAGCATGTGGATTAATTCGATGCAACGCGAAGAACCTTACCTGGGTTTGACATACACCGGAAACCTGCAGAGATGTAGGCCCCCTTGTGGTCGGTGTACAGGTGGTGCATGGCTGTCGTCAGCTCGTGTCGTGAGATGTTGGGTTAAGTCCCGCAACGAGCGCAACCCTTGTCCTGTGTTGCCAGCGGATTATGCCGGGGACTCGCAGGAGACTGCCGGGGTCAACTCGGAGGAAGGTGGGGACGACGTCAAGTCATCATGCCCCTTATGTCCAGGGCTTCACACATGCTACAATGGCCGGTACAGAGGGCTGCGATACCGTGAGGTGGAGCGAATCCCTTAAAGCCGGTCTCAGTTCGGATCGGGGTCTGCAACTCGACCCCGTGAAGTTGGAGTCGCTAGTAATCGCAGATCAGCAACGCTGCGGTGAATACGTTCCCGGGCCTTGTACACACCGCCCGTCACGTCATGAAAGTCGGTAACACCCGAAGCCGGTGGCCTAACCCCTTGTGGGAGGGAGCCGTCGAAGGTGGGATTGGCGATTGGGACGAAGTCGTAACAAGGTAGCCGTACCGGAAGGTGCGGCTGGATCACCTCCTTTCTAAGGAGCACTTCTGCATCGCACCCCGAAGAGTCGGGGATGGTAAACGTTGATGCCAGAGACCGTTTAGTTCTCATTCGTAGAACTGCGGACGCTCATGGGTGGAACACTGACAATCATCATCGCGTATGGCGGGAGCTGAGTCTTTCGTCGCGGTGGTTATATCGGCACACTGTTGGGTCCTGAGAGAACACGCGAGTGTTTCTTTCATGGGAAACGATAACGATCTGCTCGGATTTCTTGTTCATACCGGGGAGGCTGGAAAGTCTTCTGCTGGTGCGGGGTTCGGATTCGAGTGGGTGTGTTGTTTGAGAACTGCACAGTGGACGCGAGCATCTTTGTTAGTAAGTGTTTAAGAGCGTACGGTGGATGCCTTGGCACCAGGAGCCGATGAAGGACGTAGGAGGCTGCGATAAGCCTCGGGGAGCTGTCAACCGAGCTGAGATCCGAGGATTTCCGAATGGGGAAACCCAGCACGAGTGATGTCGTGTTACCCGCATCTGAATATATAGGGTGTGTGGAGGGAACGTGGGGAAGTGAAACATCTCAGTACCCACAGGAAGAGAAAACAACAGTGATTCCGTGAGTAGTGGCGAGCGAAAGCGGATGAGGCTAAACCATGCGGATGTGATACCCGGCAGGGGTTGTCCGTGTGGGGTAGTGGGGTCATTCTTCTCGATTCTGCCGAGTCGAGCAACAGTCAGAAACCGTTGGGTTAGTCGAAGTGGTCTGGAACGGCCTGTCGTAGAGGGTGAGAGTCCCGTAGACGAAAACCGAGCGGCTGTTGTGGATGATGCCCGAGTAGCAGCGGGCCCGTGAAATCTGCTGTGAATCTGCCGGGACCACCCGGTAAGCCTGAATACTCCCTGGTGACCGATAGCGGACTAGTACCGTGAGGGAAAGGTGAAAAGTACCCCGGGAGGGGAGTGAAATAGTACCTGAAACCGTGCGCTTACAATCCGTCAAAGCCTGTGCATCCTTTAGTGGGTGGTGGGTGATGGCGTGCCTTTTGAAGAATGAGCCTGCGAGTTAGTGGCATGTGGCGAGGTTAACCCGTGTGGGGTAGCCGTAGCGAAAGCGAGTCCGAATAGGGCGTTTCCAGTCGCATGTTCTAGACCCGAAGCGGAGTGATCTACCCATGGCCAGGGTGAAGCGACGGTAAGACGTCGTGGAGGCCCGAACCCACTTAGGTTGAAAACTGAGGGGATGAGTTGTGGGTAGGGGTGAAAGGCCAATCAAACTCCGTGATAGCTGGTTCTCCCCGAAATGCATTTAGGTGCAGCGTCACGTGTTTCACACCGGAGGTAGAGCTACTGGATGGTCTAGGGGGCCTACAAGCTTACCGAAATCAGCCAAACTCCGAATGCCGGTGTGTGAGAGCGTGGCAGTGAGACTGCGGGGGATAAGCTTCGTAGTCGAGAGGGAAACAGCCCAGATCGCCGGCTAAGGCCCCTAAGCGTGTACTAAGTGGAAAAGGATGTGGGGTCGCGAAGACAACCAGGAGGTTGGCTTAGAAGCAGCCACCCTTGAAAGAGTGCGTAATAGCTCACTGGTCAAGTGATCCTGCGCCGACAATGTAGCGGGGCTCAAGTACACCGCCGAAGCCGCGGCATTCACGCAATACATTCACTTCTCCTTGCGGGGGGTTGTGCAGTGGTGTGGATGGGTAGGGGAGCGTCCTGTGGCCATGGAAGCGGCGGAGTGATCCAGCCGTGGAGGCTACAGGAGTGAGAATGCAGGCATGAGTAGCGAAAGACGAGTGAGAAACTCGTCCGCCGAATGACCAAGGGTTCCTGGGCCAGGTTAATCCGCCCAGGGTGAGTCGGGACCTAAGGCGAGGCCGACAGGCGTAGTCGATGGACAACGGGTTGATATTCCCGTACCCGTGTATCCGCGCCAAATGGTGAATCAGTTGTGCTAAGTATCCAAAAGCGGATGGACCTCCTTCGGGAGGCCGGATGTGGCTGCATACGACCCTGGCTGTAGTAGTCAAGCGATGGGGTGACGCAGGAAGGTAGCTGGGCCAGTCAGTGGTTGTACTGGTGTAAGCCTGTAGGGCGAGACATAGGCAAATCCGTGTCTCATATAGCCTGAGAGGTGATGCGTAGCCGATTGAGGCGAATTCAGTGATCCTATGCTGCCGAGAAAAGCCTCTAGTGAGTTGGTACACGGCCCGTACCCCAAACCGACACAGGTGGTCAGGTAGAGAATACTAAGGCGATCGAGAGAACTGTGGTTAAGGAACTCGGCAAAATGCCCCCGTAACTTCGGGAGAAGGGGGACCAACGCTGGTGACGGAACTTGCTTCCTGAGCTGGTGGTGGTCGCAGAGACCAGTGAGAAGCGACTGTTTACTAAAAACACAGGTCCGTGCGAAGTCGTAAGACGATGTATACGGACTGACGCCTGCCCGGTGCCGGAAGGTTAAGAGGACCGGTTAGCCAGTAATGGCGAAGCTGAGAATTTAAGCCCCGGTAAACGGCGGTGGTAACTATAACCATCCTAAGGTAGCGAAATTCCTTGTCGGGTAAGTTCCGACCTGCACGAATGGCGTAACGACTTCTCAGCTGTCTCAACCACAGACTCGGCGAAATTGCATTACGAGTAAAGATGCTCGTTACGCGCGGCAGGACGAAAAGACCCCGGGACCTTCACTATAGCTTGGTATTGGTGTTCGGTACGGTTTGTGTAGGATAGGTGGGAGACTGTGAAGCGGGCACGCCAGTGTTCGTGGAGTCATCGTTGAAATACCACTCTGATCGTATTGGACTTCTAACCTCGGACCATGATCTGGTTCAGGGACAGTGCCTGGTGGGTAGTTTAACTGGGGCGGTTGCCTCCTAAAATGTAACGGAGGCGCCCAAAGGTTCCCTCAGCCTGGTTGGCAATCAGGTGTCGAGTGCAAGTGCACAAGGGAGCTTGACTGTGAGAGCGACAGCTCGAGCAGGGACGAAAGTCGGGACTAGTGATCCGGCACCGGCAAGTGGAAGCGGTGTCGCTCAACGGATAAAAGGTACCCCGGGGATAACAGGCTGATCTTCCCCAAGAGTCCATATCGACGGGATGGTTTGGCACCTCGATGTCGGCTCGTCGCATCCTGGGGCTGGAGTAGGTCCCAAGGGTTGGGCTGTTCGCCCATTAAAGCGGCACGCGAGCTGGGTTTAGAACGTCGTGAGACAGTTCGGTCTCTATCCGCCGCGCGCGTCAGAAACTTGAGGAAGGCTGTCCCTAGTACGAGAGGACCGGGACGGACGAACCTCTGGTGTGCCAGTTGTCCTGCCAAGGGCACTGCTGGTTAGCTACGTTCGGAAGGGATAACCGCTGAAAGCATCTAAGCGGGAAGCCTGTTCCAAGATGAGGTTTCTCACCACCTTCGAGTGGTTAAGGCCCCCTACAGACCATGGGGTTGATAGGCCAGAACTGGAAGCCCGGTAACGGGTGTAGGTGACTGGTACTAATAGGCCGAGGACTTACCAACAAAGAAGCTACGCGTCCACTGTGCGGTATCTGAAACAACACACAGACACTGCAGCAGACACCCGGAAACACTTTTCGGTGTGTATGCGAACCTGGAAGACACTGTCTCGACCGTGAAAACGGGAGGGGGTGTGGATCCCGGGTTCGTGAACACATCGAGTGTGTGGTGGGGTTGTCAGCGCTGTTGTGTGGATAGTTTCATAGAGTTACGGCGGCCATAGCGGCAGGGAAACGCCCGGTCCCATTCCGAACCCGGAAGCTAAGCCTGCCAGCGCCGATGGTACTGCACTCGACAGGGTGTGGGAGAGTAGGACACCGCCGGAACATC
>NZ_JAFMPL010000193.1:0-5930 GCF_019038455.1 Nocardia noduli | reverse complement strand
CTTGATCCGGCGGTGTATCCCAGTCGGACGGCATGGGGTGTGCCGTGTTGCCTGCGAGCGGGAGTCCGGCGCGTGGTGGTTGGGGGTGCGCCGGTCAGACCGTGCTGATCGACCAGGCGGCGTGGGGGACGTAGAACTCGCGGCCCGTTTCGTCTCTCGCGAGGATCGGGAGTTGCAGTTCGACGCCTATCAGGCGCAGGTCGGGGGCGGGGCGGGAATCGATGGTGATCGCCAGGGCGCCTTCGGGGTAGTCGTGGCGGCTGACCACCTGGTCGAGTTTCTCGCCGGTGGGGGTCACGTAGACGAGTTGGGCGAGCCAGGGAGCCTCGGCGACCTTCTTGGGCAGTGACAGTTGCAAGGGGTAGCCGGGGGGGACTTCCAGGTCGACGGTGCTGCCCTGCCTGCACTGCGCCGCGTCGGGGGCGCAGGGGAGGCCCGCGAAGACCGTGCCGTCGGCGTCGGAGGGGCTGCGGGGCAGAACCTGGCAGTCCCGCATGGTGACGGCGCAGTAGGCGAACGGGGTCACGTCGACGGTGCGGCCCTTCGCGTAGGCGGTGAGCTCGGGGGTGTGCTCGGGCGCGTCGCGGACGGTCACCACCAGCACGGCCACCGTGGTGGCCACGACGACGAGCAGTGCCGCCGCGACCAGCGCGAGAACTGTGCGGGTATTCGGCTTCGTCACGACCTCGCCTCGCTTGCCGCGGCGCACGTCGTCGGCTCGCTGCGCTCACTCACAGATGGGCTCTCCCGTTCCTCGTTGGATCCGTGTGGTTGTCGACCGTTCGGCCTGCGGTTCGGTGGCCTCGTGACGGTCGGTCGGCACTTCCTGCTCGGCGTGCAACGGACGGTGTCCGCCGAGGCCGGGCAGCAGGGAATGACCGCGGTAGCTCACGAAGGTCTGAATAAGGCCGAGGGCCAGTATTCCGGTGACCACCGCGAAACCCTTCCAGTACTCGGTCGGCAGCAGCACACCGGCCGCGCCGCCGACCACCCAGCTGAGCTGGAGCACGGTTTCGGAGCGACCGAAACCGGAGGCGATCGACTCCGGCGGCAGATCGTCCTGGATCGACGCGTCGAGCGAGACCTTCGCCAGCGCGCTCGCGCCCGCGGCCACCAGTGTCGCCACCGCGGCGCCGAGCAGGTTGTCGGTGAACACCGCGAACAGCGACACCGCCGTGCACGCCGCGGTGCAGCCGAGGACGATCAACTGCGGACGGCCGAGTTTGAGCCGCGCTCCGGTCGCGTTACCCGTGAAATTGCCGACGGCCGCCGCCACACCGACGACGCCGAGCATGGTGGCCTGGTGCCAGCCGCCGTCGCCGGTGGCCTTGGCGACGAAGGCGACGTAGAACATCAGGAATCCGGTCAGTACGCGAATAGCGCTGTTACCCCAGAGCCCGGTGACCACGGCGCGGCCGAGCGGCTGTCGGCGTTTGCGCGGCGGTACCGCGGACGGGTCGCCCGCTGCGAGCACCTCGGTCGTGGAATCGTCGCCGCGATAGCTCAGTGTCGTGGGCACCTCGCCTTCGGTGACCTCGACCCAGCTCGGGATGCGCAGACTCAGATAGACGCCGGTGACGGCGATGATCGCGGCGAGCACGAGCGCTCCGGTCGACCCGGCGATCGAGGCGGCCAGCGCGGCCAGCGCGCCCGCGCCGATGGTGCCGCCGACCAGGCCGAACACGGTCAGCCGGGAATTGGTGCGCACCAGATCGATATCGGGTGGCAGCACTCTCGGCGTCACCGCGCTCTTGAGGACGGCGAACGATTTACTGCCGACCATCATGCACAGCGCGAGCGGATACAGCGCCCACGAATCGATCTGGAAGATCAGCACCACCGCGACCACCACGCGGACCGCGTAGGAACTCGCCAGAGCCAACCTTCGGCCGCGTTGCAGCCGATCCAGCAGCGGCCCGATCACCGGCGCGATCAACGCGAACGGCGCGATGGTGATCAGCAGATACAGCGCGACCTTAGATTTGCTCTCGGCGGTCGCGCTCGCGAAGAACAGCGTATTGGCCAGCGCGACGGCGATCGCGGCGTCGAGGGCGAAATTGGCCATCGTCGCGTAGGTGAGCGCGGTCAGGCCGGATTTGTCGGCGCCGTCGGCCTTGGCGGCGCGCTGGAAGGTCGCGAAACCCTTCTCGGTGAGTTCCCGGCCGCGCATCGCGGCGACCCTGGTGACCGTCAGCTTGCGCGGCATCCGTTGCGGGTCGGGCGCGCTCTCCTCGGTCGGCGGATCCAGCGGCCGCGTCGGAGCGGGCCGGGGCTGCTCCGACCCGCGCGCGGGCTCCGACTTGCCGGGGAAGACGTTGCGCGGTGCGGCGGCGTCATCCCGACCCGTCGCGGGGAGGCGACGGGTCTCCGCGCGCGGATCGGGCGCGCGCCGCGGCTCGCCCGCCGCGGGCGGCCTGCGGCGGGTGTTGCGTTCGGGGTCCAGTGGCGGTAGCGGTCTGCGGTTCGCGGCGGCGTTGGGGGGCGGATACCGGTCGAAACCGGGGTGCCGTTCGATCGGGGGCTCCTCGCCGTCCCACGGACCACGGGCGGGACCGGAGGGTTCGCGGGGAGTAGTCACACCGTCAATTCTGGACCATCGGCCCGCGGCGGTCTTAGGCCGTTGGCGTGAGTGTCGCGAAAGTCGCGTCCGGTGTGAGGGGCGCGTCCGATGACCCGGGACACATTCGGTGGCTGCGGCGTTGTGCGGCAACACGATCCCGGTCAGACGGGCACGAAACGCACTTCGAACACGGTCGGCCAGTACTTGCCGGTGACGAGGAACCGGTCGGTGCCCGGCAGCTGCGCGATGCCGTTGATCACGTCGGTTCGCGCGCGTTCGGTGGGCGAGAGCAGGCCCCGCGCGTCGATGACGTCGAGCACCTCGCCGGAGTCGGGATCGATGCGCAGGATCCGGTCGGTCGGGTAGTCGTTGGCGTAGACCGAACCGTCCTGTGCGCAATCGAGTTCGTTGAGGTGCGCGCCGCCGCGATCGCGCAGGGTGACGGTTCCGGTCGGCGCGAAGGTCTCCGGATCGCGGAAGGTGAGCGTGTCGGTTCCGTCGCTCATGACCAGGCGGCCCGCCCTCGTGCAAAGCCCCCAGCCCTCACCCTCGTAGGTCACCTGTCGGCGCACCGCGAGGGTGACCGGATCCCGGGCGAAGGCGACATGGTCCTTCCACGTGATCTGCCACAGCGTGTCGCCCGCGCGGGTGACGCCCTCGCCGAAATACGGTGCGGGCAGTTCGGCCCGCGCCAACTCCGCGCCGGTCTCCAGATCGGTCGCGCGTACGCCCGACTCGCCCGACATTCCGGTGCTTTCGTAGAGGACTCGCCCGTCCACTTCGAGCCCCTGGGTGAACGCCTTCGTGTCGTGGGCCATGGTGCCGACGACCTCGATGCGCAGCTGCGGAGGCTCCTCGTCGACACCGCCGCAACCTGCCACCGCGAGCAGACAGACCAGGACTGGGACGGCCAACGAACGCCGATTGCGTTCCATACGGCAAAATGTAGGCCGTGAGCGCAGTTTCTGTTTCGGAGCCCGGTGTCCGGCCGATTCTGGCCGATGCCGTGGACGTTGCCCGTCGTGCGCTCCTGGCGTTGGAACCAGCGGGGGTCGGCGCACATCTCGGCGTCGCCGCCGAGGACGACAATGCCGCGACGCACCGCTTCGAGGCCACCCTTCGTGGCTATCGCGGCTGGCAGTGGGCGGTCGTGGTGGCCGCGCCGCCGGGCGCCGACTACGCGACCGTGAGCGAATCGGCGCTGCTGCCGGGCCCCGAGGCGCTCGTCGCCCCCGATTTCGTGCCGTGGGAGCGGCGCGTCCGTCCCGGCGATCTCGCGCCGGGCGATCTGCTCGCCCCGCCCGCGGGCGATCCGCGCCTGGTCCCCGGCTATATCGCGACCGGCGATCCCGTGGTCGACGAGGTCGCGCTCGACATCGGCCTCGGCCGCACCAAGGTCCTCTCCCTCGAGGGCCGCGAGGAAGCCGCCGAACGCTGGTACACCACCTACGGCCCCGACACCGAGATGGCCAGGGCCGCCCCGTCCACCTGTGGACTCTGCGGCTTCTACGTGCCGCTGGCGGGCGCCCTGCGCGCCGCCTTCGGTGTCTGCGGTAACGCGATGGGCGCGGACGGTCACGTGGTCCACACCGAATACGGGTGCGGAGCGCATTCCGACGTGGAGGCGCCGACCGGCGGTGGTTCGCCGCTGTACGAGGCGTACGACGACGCGGCCTACGACGTTGTTTCCGTGGAACCGTCGCGTGCTCGGTCCGCGAACGAGGACGGCGATGTCTCGTCCGGCGCGAACGCGTCGGGTGATGTCGTCGTGAGCGACACCGCGCCCGGGGATTCTCCGTCGACTGGGTCGGCGTCCGTGTCGAGTGACATCACCGCGACCGAGGGCGCCGAGACCTCGGCCGATTCGGCGTCAGCCGTTGTCTCGTCACCGTCCGGGTTCGCGCCGTCGACGGAGGCTGCGGCCGCTACAGGTGTCGCGCCTGCTACGGATGTCGTTCCTTCGGCGGATGTCGAGCCCTCGCCGGAGGCCGAGTCGAGCGATACGACGTCGACCGAAACCGTGCGTACCGACAACGGCGAGATCGCCTCTGCCGTAGACGATTCGTCGGGGGATACCGGAGCGCGATCCACGCAGGATGCCGCGCCTGGCGATCTGTCCGGTGCGGGCGGTTCGGCGGACCCGGGCCGACAGCGGTCCGAGGCGGGTGAAGAATCCGCCGATGACGTTGCGCTCGAGGCGGATTCGTCGCGTTTCCACTCCTCGCCGCAGAGTTGAGCGAGGTGGCCGATCCGTTCGGGTCGGAGCGATTGAGGTCGGCGGTGCTGACGGCGTGGCGGGATTCGCCGACCAGGTTGCGCGAGGACGCGGCGACCGAGGCGGATCTGGTTCGCTCCGGATACCGTGACCGACTGCTGACCGAACTCGCCCAGAACGCCGCCGACGCCGCGGCCGAGGCGGGGGTGCCGGGCCGCGTGTCGGTGCGCCTGGACGGGCGGACACTCCGGATCGCCAATACCGGTGCGCCCCTCGATATCGAGGGCGTGCACTCGCTGACGGCGCTGCGGGTCTCCGGCAAGGTCGATCCCGACGTATCGGTCGGCCGGTTCGGTGTCGGTTTCACCGCTGTCCTCTCGGTCAGCGACGACATCGAATTGCGTTCGACCACGGGCTCGTTGTCGTTCTCGCGCGAACGCACCCGGGCCGCGCTGCGTGACAACGGGATTCGTATGCCGGGTGAGACCGCGCCGGGTACAGGCGATGTCGAACCCGGTTTCCTGCCGCCGGTCCTGCGCCTGACCTGGCCGCTGGCCGATCCGCCCGCGCCCGGCGCGGATTCCGAGGTCGTGCTGCGGTTGCGTGACGAGGTGGACGAGCGGGCGCTGGTCGAGTCCATGCGCGCCGAAGCGGTCGATCTGCTGCTCGAACTGCCCGCGCTGCACAGTATCCGGATCGGTGACGACGAGATCACCAGTGCGGTAACCGATCTCGACAAAGGCTTGCAGGAACTGCGGATCACGGTCGACGGCGAAGCGCCACGGATCTGGTGGCAGTTCCGCACCGCCCGCGCCCGCTGGCTGGTTCCCGTCCGCAAGGGCAGGCCGGTGGCCGCCGCCGACGACGTGCTGCGCGCGCCGACCCGCTCCGACGAGGATCTGTCGCTGCCCGCCCTGCTGGTCGCCGACATCCCGATGCAACCCGACCGCAGGCGGCTGCTGCCCGGCGCGCGCATCGCCGAATTGGCCGCCGGATACGCCGATTTCGCCAGGGCCCTGCCGCGCCTGGACCGCCTCGTCCTCGTCCCCGCCCCCGGTTTCGCGCGCGGCGAGGTCGACGCCCTCCTCCGCGAGGCCGTCATCGCCGAACTGCGCAACAATGCCTGGCTCCCCGTCGTCGCCACCGCCCCCCGCC
>NZ_JAFMPL010000192.1:0-5951 GCF_019038455.1 Nocardia noduli | reverse complement strand
CGCCAAGCACCGGTCGCCACGACCCCCACCCTCACGGCGCGAGCCTTACGAGCGCCCGTTCGCGGCCGTCTCGCGTCCGAGCGGTCGAGACAATGCGACGAAGTCGCGAGTATCGACCGCTCGGACGCGAGACAAGAAGGGCCGCGAACCCGCGGCCCCCGGGCCGCCAAAATTACGGCACGTATCTGCGGAGCCTTCGTGCCGCGAATTCGCGGAAGTACGACAACTTCTCGCCCGGCACGAGCGACGGCAGCAGGAAGTACCACGCGCGTTCCATGCGGGTGGCCATCTGGTCGATGGAGTCCGTGCCGACGGCGACGATGTGTACGCCCGCGGTGATTTCCTGGAGTAGCAGCCCGACCACGTCCGAGTCGAGTTCCGCTTCCAGATCGCCTTGTGCGATGGCACGTTCGGCGAGTACGCGGTAGGTGTCACCCCAGGTTTTGGCGATGTTGTCGCCCTGGGCACCGCGGTAGTCGCCGATCTGGTGCGTGAGTTTGAGCATCGCGCCGACCATCGGGTCGTTCATGGATAGGTCGGCCACCACGTAGGTGATGCCGATGCATGCTTCCAGCGCGGGCACTCGGGGATCGAAGAATCCCTGGCACGAACCGACCAGGCGCTCGTTGCCCTGGTCGACCACGGCGCGTGCGAGTTCTTCCTTCGAGCCGAAGTGAAAGTACAAGGCGCCCTTGGTCACGTTCGATTGCGCGATGATCTCGCTGAGGCTCGCATTCGCATAGCCCAAGCGCAGAAAGACATCGGCAGCGCCCGCAAGGACGGAGTCGCGGGTGATTTCCGCGCGCGCTTGCCTAGCCATCAGATCCGCCTGTCATTCTTGAACCCAGCCATCCTGAAGTAGACCGACATCTCGAAGTAGACCGATACACCGCCCGAACAGCACCCAGAGGATGCGTGAACCGTACCACCAGGTGTACGCCCGTTAACCAATTCGAGCATTCAGCCGGGCCTCCATCGCAATTCGCTGGTTACCTCTCGGGTCGGTCGGTGGACGTGGTCGGCCACTCCGAGTCCAGCTGCGGATCGGCCTCCAGGTGGCGCAGTCCGTTCCAGCAGAGGTTCACCAAATGGGCTGCCACAACCTCTTTGGGCGGTGTGCGGACATCGAGCCACCAGGTCGCGGCGGTGGACACCATACCGACGAGTCCCTGCGCGTAGAGCGTGGCCAGGCTGGTATCGAGTTCGCGGCGCTCGAAATCGCCTGCGAGGATGTGCGCCACCTGGTTGACGGCCTCGTTGAGCAGGCTGGAGTAGCGACCGTCGTCGGTGGCGACCGGCTGGTCGCGCACCAGGATTCGGAATCCGTCGGTGCGTTCCTCGATGTAGGTGAGCAGCGCGAGCGCCACCTGTTCGAGCCGCACGCGTGAACGGTTCTGGGTGAGCGAGGAGGTGATCATGTCCAGCAGCATCGACATCTCGCGGTCGACGACCACCGCGTACAGGCCTTCCTTACCCCCGAAGTGTTCGTACACTACGGGTTTGGAGACCTGGGCGCGTTGCGCGATCTCCTCGATCGAGGTCGCCTCGTATCCGCGTTCGGCGAACAGCGCGCGGCCTATCTCGATCAGTTGCTGGCGGCGCTGGGTGCCGGTCATCCGAGGACGTGCGGGCGAGCCGCTCCTGCGGAGTTTGTCGCCGGTGGCCGGATCGACGGGTTCGCGCCCGGCCGATCGCCCCGCGTCCGGCCTGCTCCTCGAGGTCCCCTGCGGATTACCCATGGCGGTGGAGTGTCGGTCGTTGCGTGGGGAAGTGGGTCGTACGCATTGTCTGGCCTCCCTGCACGGACATTTACCGTTCCGCGACAACTGTTCCAGACAGCGGTGTTCGCGGGTGCGCCGACCCGCGGACTGCCGGGGCGCGATCGACGTTCGGCCGACCGGAGGACACGACTTCGGCGGCCCGGCGGGTACCTCACATACGACGCGCGCGGGGAAAAATCCGCGGGCAGGCGGGCTAGCTCGACTTGACGCGGGGTCTCATGCGAGGATTCATGCCGTGCCGCGGGGCACAGCGGCGGGTTTCCCGATCCGCCGGTGTGACGATCCGCCGTAGTGTAATGGCAGCACCTCTGATTTTGGTTCAGATAGTTCAGGTTCGAGTCCTGGCGGCGGAGCACACCGGCACGATGGCCTATCGTTGGCCGCGCACTATCGCGGACCACATATATGCGGACCCACAAGCACACAGCGCTGACCGAGAACGAAGCCGCCGAAGCACGATGACAGGCAGCCGAGGGAGATCCATGCCACAGCAGACCGCCGTCGTCGTTCTCGCAGCCGGAGCCGGAACGCGAATGCGGTCGAAGACCCCCAAAGTGCTGCATTCGCTAGCCGGTCGAAGCATGCTCGCACACGCGCTGCATGCGGCGAACGAGATCGACCCCGCGTACCTCATCACCGTGATCGGCCACGACAGGGAGCAGGTCGGGGCTGCCGCGAACGCCGTCGCCGCCGATCTCGGCCGCGAGATCAGCCTCGCCATCCAGGAGGAACAGCTCGGCACCGGCCACGCGGTCCGGTGCGCGCTGGACGCGCTGCCCGCCGATTTCACCGGCGACCTGCTCGTCACCTCCGCCGACGTGCCGTTGCTCGACGGCCATACGTTGAGCGCGTTGCTCGACGAGCACCGCAGTTACACCGAACGCTCGGCCGTGACGGTGCTGACCTTCGTCCCCGACGATCCGAACGGTTACGGCCGCATCGTGCGCGACGTGGACGGTCAGGTCGTCGAGATCGTCGAGCACGCCGACGCGACACCGGAGCAGAGCGCGCTCACCGAGGTCAACTCCGGTGTGTACGCCTTCGACGCGTCGGTCCTGCGCGCGATGATCGGCAGGCTCTCCACCGCGAACGCCCAGCACGAGCTGTACCTGACCGATGTGCTGCGACTCGCCCACGACGCCGGGCATCCGGTGCACGGCGCGCGCTTGGTCGATTCGGCCAAGGTGACCGGTGTCAACGACCGGGTACAGCTGTCCCAGGCGACCGGCACGCTCAACCGCTACATCCTCGAGCGGCATATGCGCGCGGGCGTCACCGTGATCGATCCGGCCACTACCTGGGTCGATGTGGGTGTGGAGATCGGCAGGGACGCGGTGCTGCGGCCCGGGGTCCAACTGTTCGGCACCACCGTCATCGGCGAGGACGCCGAGATCGGCCCGGACAGCACTCTCACCGATGTGCTGGTCGGCGACGGCGCGAGGGTGGTGCGCAGTCACGGCGAGGGCGCGTCGATCGGGCCGGGTGCCGCCATCGGTCCCTTCGCCTATCTGCGGCCGGGAACCGTCGTCGGCGAATCGGGCAAGCTCGGCGCTTTCGTCGAGACCAAGAACGCGTCGATCGGCGCGCATTCGAAGGTGCCGCACCTGACCTATGTCGGTGACGCAACCATCGGTGAACACAGCAACATCGGCGCGTCCAGCGTGTTCGTCAACTACGACGGGGTACGCAAACATCACACCGTGGTCGGCTCACACGTGCGCACCGGAAGCGACACCATGTTCGTCGCCCCGGTGACGGTGGGTGACGGCGCCTATACGGCGGCGGGTACTGTACTGCGCAGAAGCGTTCCCCCCGGAGCTCTCGCGGTGTCCGGTGGACCGCAGAAGAATATCGAGGGCTGGGTGCAGCGCCACCGTCCAGGGACGGATGCGGCGCGCGCGGCGGCGGCGGCAGTGTCGGCGGCCGACGAGATGTCGAGTCAGGTTATAGAGCAAAAGGATGGCAAACAGTAGTGACCGCGTCATGGATCGACAACCAGAAGAACCTCATGCTCTTCTCGGGACGCGCTCATCCTGAGCTGGCCGAGCAGGTCGCCAAGGAACTCGATGTCCACGTCACCCCCCAGACCGCGCGTGATTTCGCCAACGGCGAGATCTTCGTCCGGTTCGAGGAGTCCGTTCGCGGCTCGGATGCCTTTGTGTTGCAAAGCTTTCCGGCGCCACTGAACCAGTGGTTGATGGAACAGCTCATCATGATCGATGCGCTCAAGCGCGGTTCGGCCAAGCGGATCACCGCGGTCCTGCCGTTCTACCCCTACGCCCGTCAGGACAAGAAGCACCGCGGCCGTGAGCCGATCTCGGCTCGCCTGGTCGCCGATCTGCTGAAGACCGCGGGCGCGGACCGCATCATCACCGTCGACCTGCACACCGACCAGATCCAGGGTTTCTTCGACGGCCCGGTCGATCACATGCACGCGCAGGTACAGCTCGCGGAGTACATCCGCAACAACTACACCCTCGATCACATCACCGTGGTCTCGCCGGATTCCGGCCGCGTGCGCGTCGCCGAGAAGTGGGCGGATTCACTCGGCGGCTCACCGCTGGCGTTCATCCACAAGACCCGCGACCCGCTGGTGCCCAACCAGATCAAGGCCAACCGCGTGGTCGGTGACGTCGAGGGCCGCACCTGCATCCTGATCGACGACATGATCGACACCGGCGGCACCATCGCCGGTGCGGTCAGCGTGCTGAAGCAGGCCGGCGCGGGCGACGTGGTCATCGCCGCGACCCACGGCGTGCTCAGCCATCCGGCCGCCGAGCGTCTCGCGAACTGCGGGGCCAAAGAGGTCGTCGTCACCAATACCCTCCCGCTGACCGAGGACCAGAAGTTCTCGCAGCTGACGGTGCTCTCGATCGCTCCGCTGCTGGCGCGCACCATCCGCGAGGTCTTCGAGAACGGTTCGGTCACCGGATTGTTCAACGGCAACGCGTAGTACGTTCGTCATGGTTCGGCGGCTCGGACTCCGGTCCGGGCCGCCGACTGCGTTACGTGGGCGCCGTCGACGGCGATAACGCGTGCGACAGACATACGTTCGTAGGAGGGGGAGTCACCGTGACGACACCGCAGGAACCGCAGCGGGGCTGGAGCCTGGAGAAGGCACAGGACAACGTCGCCGATCCGGCCAGGGCCGCCGAGACCCAGGTCTACCGGCCGGGTACCGGGCCGGCGCCGTTCCCGCAGGCCCAGCCGCAGGACGCCGGGCCGCCGCAGTACACGCCGCCCGGGGGTTATCCCGCGTATCCGACCGGCGAGGCGCCGTCGAGTTACCCGGCCGACCCGGCGGGCGCGGTTGCGCCGAGTCACCCCGCCTACCCGCAGCAATCCATCCCCACGTATCCACAGCAGGGCTATCCGCAACAGGGTGGTTATCCCCAGCAACCCGGTTATCCACAGGCCGGGGGCGCCTACGGGCAGCCCGGATATCCGCAGCCCGCGGCGTACGGCTACCCGCCGCAGTACGGCGGACCCGGTTACCAGCCGTACGGCCCGTACGGGCCGCCCCGATCCGATACCCCGGCGTGGTCGATCGCGAGTTTCGTCTGCCTCGGAATCACGGCGGTCGCGGCGGTGCTGTGTTTCATACCGATCGTCGTCACCGCGCCCGCTGGGATCATCTTCGGGATCGTCGGCCATTCGAAGGGTGAACAACTCGGCAAGTGGGCCGCGATCGCCAACGGCGTCGTGCTCGCGATCGCGATCGTGCTGGTCGTCGCCGTCGTCGGTATCGCGGGAATCGGCCACAGCTGATCGCGGCTCGCGCGAATTCCCGGGTTCGGATCCGCGTCGCCGCGCCGAATCCGGGAATACTGTCCGGTATGGACCGTGAACCGTTGGATATGGATATGGGAGACGACGAGCAGGCCGACGAGATCCGCGAATACGAGCGGAACGTCGAGAATCCGCCGGACGACCTGCGCATCCGCTATCGGGAGAACGAGGACGACGGCAGGCTCGGAATCGGCGAAGAACTCGAGCAGGAGTGGTCACGGGGCGATCGGGCGGCCGAAGAAGCCGAGCAGGACGATCGTCCGGCCGAAGCTGCCGCGATGGATATCGTGGACGACACCGATCTGTAGGTATCCGTCAGCTAGCGACCCACCCCGCTCGAGGAAGGCGCTATGACCACACCGCAGCAACCCGGCGACAACC
>NZ_JAFMPL010000191.1:0-6087 GCF_019038455.1 Nocardia noduli | reverse complement strand
ATCCCGGTGCGCCGGGCGGTACGGGAGGTCGAGGCATCGGGAGGGGATTCGGTCGGTCCGATCCGGGGAAATCTGGCGGTCCGGGTCGAGCGGGCGGTACCTGTGGCCGCGGCCCGCCGGGGTGACCGTGCGGTCCCGGCGGGAAGTGCGGCGGCGGCGGGAATGGCCCGGTCGGCGGCATCGGTCCACTGAACCGCTGGTAGGCGGCTTGACGCGAGGTGCCGAGCAGATCGCCGAGTTCGGCCCAGGTGTGGCCTTCCTCGCGGGCCTGCCTGGCCAGCGTGTGCAGGATGTCGTCGACGAGATTGCCGAGATTGCGCGTCGCGCTGAGGGCGGCGAGCACCGGAACCGCCGGTGTACCTTCCCCCGGACGCAGCACGCCGACGACGAGTTCGGCATTTGCGGAGAGCAGGGTGGCGAGCGTCGCCCGCTCGTCGTGTAGGTCGGTGCGGGGTTCTTCGGTCATATGTAAAGGCTGCCTTGACGTCCGACGTGTGTCAAGGTCAGGTTTACATGTGCGGCGACCTGGTCTGCCGAACGAGTTCGGTGCTCGCTCGCTTCGGCGCACCGCGTACGAGGCCGACTACGTCACGTATTCGAGCGGATGGCGTTCGGCGACCCGCCCGTGATCGCGCAGGACGAAGTTCACGACGAGGTCGTCGGCGATCTGGATCAGTACATCGCGACCTTCGACCGCGGCGGCCCATTCGTGCGGCAGACCGGATAGTCCGTGCAGCGCGCCGAGCAGGTTGCCCGCGACCGCGCCCGTGGAATCGGAATCGCCGGAATGGTTGACCGAGAGCAGCAGTGCCGCGCGCACTCCCTCGGTCTCGGCCCGCAACGCGCAGTGCACGGCGACGGCGAGGCACTCCTCGGCGATCCACCCCGCGCCCACCCCTTGCACGACCTCCGAGGTGGGCGGTTCGGTGTCGGCCAGGGTGAGCGCGCGTTCCAGGGCGGTGGCCGTCTGCGTGCCGCGCGGCATCGACGCGACCTGAATGATCGTTTCCCGCAGCGCTTTCCGAAGGTCGAATCCGCTCATCACGCGATCGATCAGCGCACCGAAGGCTCCGGCGGCCAGATATCCGGTGGGATGGCCGTGGGTGAGTTGCGCGCAGCGCGCGGCCGTCTCGAACGCGGCGTCCGGGCCGGAACCCACCAATCCGAAGGGCGCGGAGCGCATTACCGTTCCGCAGCCCTTCGAATGGGCGTTGACCGGGCCGGGATACCCCATCGGGGCCGGGGGCACATAGTCCTGCGACTGTTGCGAGACGCCGCTCAGGCAGGTATCGCCCGGGGCCCGGACCGCGTAGAGGAACAAGTGATTCGACAACCAGCCGTCGGGTGCGTGGCCGGGCCCCTGGGCTTTCTGGGTGTGCTGCCACCGTAGTAGGGCCCGGCGCATGACGGGCGCGATGTCGGCGCCGGGCGGGCAGCGCAACAGCCCTTCCGCGGTGAACAGGGTCATCTGGGTATCGTCGGTAACCTGTTGCGGCGGTCCGTAATCGGGGGCGAACCCGGTCACGCCCGCTTCGCCGTGCTGTTCCCTGATCTGGGCCAGACTCCGGAATTCGATCGGCCAACCCAGCGCGTCCCCGATGGCCCCGCCCAGCAGTGTGCCGCGCACGCGGTCGACGATCTCCACATACTCCACCATCACCCGATCTTGTCAGGTTCGGGCCGCCGCGCGCGGTGATAATCGACTCGCGAAACCTCTACTCGTGCGGTGTCTTCGTCCGATCCGACGGCACCAACGGGATCGCCACGGTCGCCAGCGCCGCGGCGGCCAGGTAGGCGGCGGGGAATCCGCCGACCGTGATCAAGGCGCCGAAAGCCGGTGGAATGGCGGCCATCGCGAGATTCTGACCGGTGTTCTGGACGCCGAGGCCGCGTCCGCTCCAGTACGGGCCCGCGATCTCGGCGACGGCGGTGAAGGCAAGACCATTGTCGGACACCGTGATCACCGATGCCGCGATCAGCAGCGGGATCGCCACCCACCACCAGCTCGACCACGCCGCGAATCCGAGCGCGGCCATGCAGATCACCGCGGCCACCGCGACGGTGCGCAACGGGCCGAGCCTGCTGCCCACGTGATCCGACCACGCGCCCGCGCCGATCCGCCCGCCGGCGCCGAGCAACTGCGTGACGGTGACCAGTGCCCCCGCCGCGGGCAGGGACCAGCCGATATCGCGGTGCAACCAGAGCAGGGCGAAAGTCCACACCACGCCCTGGGGCACACACAGCAGGACCGACACCGCGTGGATACGCCACAGCGTGGAGTCGCCGCGGTACGGGTTGACCCGGTCGACGGATTTCGCGTCGGGCCGCGGCGGATCGACGATGCCGAAATAGCAGCCGACGGCGGCGAATCCGGCCATCAGTGCCGGAACGAGCACTGCGGTCGAGATACCGTGCGCCGCGGCGACGGCCGGGATGGCCAGCGCGGCTATGCCGACGCCGAGCGGCTGGGCCGTCTGGCGTATGCCCATCGCCAGTCCTCGACGCCGCGGCGGGAACCATCCGACGATGACCCGGCCGCTCGCACCGTTGGTACTCGCCGCGCCGACGCCGCCGAAGAACAGCAGCGCGCCCAGTGCGATGTCGTTCGTGGTGGCCGCGGCCGCGCAGCCCGCGGCCAGCATGACCAGCGGACCGCCGACCAGAACCTTGTGCTCGCCGATCCGGTCGACCACGTATCCCCAGGCGATCAGGGTGCACACCAGGCCGACGGTCGGCATGGCGACGAGCACGCCCGCCGTCGGCAGCGACATGCCGCGGTCGGTGAGCGCGGGGAGCAGGAAGGGCACCCCGTGGACGAATACCGCGCTCGACGCCTGGGCGAAGACACCGAGGCCGAGCATGGACCACCGTCGAACGTCGCGCACCTGTGTCACGGTAGCCATCGGCCTCACCCCGGTATCCCGCGTCTCCGCGCATCTCGCTATCATCCCAATATATGGAATGAAAATCTCATTGAATGAACTCCTGGCGATACGCTACACCGTGCGGGCAAGTCGATTTCGGCGAAGCGATGTCGAACTTGTCACATCTGGCGGTATTCGGGCACCCGCGTCGACCGCCTCGCCTGCGTGTTTGCCCCGACCTCGCCGCTCGCCGCGCCATCCGGTCGCCGCGGCGCTCCTCGCGTCGCGCGAAAGTGACGAGAACACGTTCCGGACCACTCGGTCGGGTGCGTTCGGGCAGGTGGCGACCGCTCGATAGACTGCCGGGCATGCGTCTAGGTCGAGTTGCCAGTCCCGATGGGGTCGCGTTCGTCAGCATCGAAGGAGAGGGCGGCGCCGACGCGGCGTCGCTGACGGCCAGAGAGATCGCCGAGCATCCGTTCGGCACTCCGACGTTCACCGGACGGAGTTGGCCCCTGGCCGATGTGCGGATGCTCGCGCCGATCCTCGCCAGCAAGGTCGTCTGCGTCGGCAAGAATTACGCCGCACACGCGGCCGAAATGGGTGGTAGCGCACCCGAAGAGCCGGTAATCTTCATGAAGCCGAGCACGTCGATCGTCGGTCCGAACGCCTCGATCATCCTGCCGCCCAGTTCATCCCGGGTGGATTACGAGGGCGAACTGGCAGTCGTCATCGGCCGTCCGTGCAAGGATGTGCCCGCCGCACGCGCACTGGATGTGATCCTCGGGTACACCGTCGCCAACGATGTCACCGCACGGGATCAGCAGAGCAAGGACGGGCAGTGGACCCGCGCGAAAGGTTACGACACGTTCTGCCCGCTCGGCCCGTGGATCGAAACCGCCGTCGACCCATCGGATCTGGAGATCGTCACCGAACTGGACGGCGAGGTGAAGCAGCGTAGCCGTACATCGCTTCTGCTGCACGATATTCCGAAGCTCGTGGAATGGGTGACCAGGGTGATGACGCTGCTGCCCGGCGACGTGATCCTCACCGGAACACCGGAGGGAGTCGGTCAGATGCAGTCGGGGCAGCAGGTGTCGGTGACCGTCGAAGGTATCGGCACCCTGACCAATTCCGTTGCGACCAAACACCGCTAGCGACCGTTCGAACGAGTCCGAAAGAGAGCCATGACTGAAGTACGGGTCCGCTTCTGCCCGTCACCGACCGGAACACCGCACGTCGGCCTGATCCGCACGGCGCTGTTCAACTGGGCCTACGCCCGTCACACCGGTGGCACCTTCGTCTTCCGTATCGAAGACACCGACGCCGCACGTGATTCCGAGGAATCCTACGCGGCCATCCTGGACGCGCTGCGCTGGCTCGGGCTCACCTGGGACGAGGGGCCGGAGGTCGGCGGACCGTACGAGCCGTACCGGCAGTCGCAGCGTCGCGCGCTGCACCTGGACGTGGTCGGCAAACTCCTCGACGCGGGCGAGGCGTACGAATCCTTCTCGACTCCCGAGGAGGTCGAGGCGCGGCACCGGGCCGCGGGCCGCGATCCGAAACTCGGTTACGACAATTTCGATCGCGATCTCACGCCCGAGGCGATCGCGGCGCACAGGGCCTCCGGACGCCCGGCGGTGATCAGGTTGCGGATGCCCGATACCGATCTCGGCTGGCGCGATCTGGTCCGCGGTGAGACGGTATTCAAGGCGGGTACGGTTCCCGACTTCGCGTTGACCAGGGGTAACGGTGATCCGCTCTACACCCTGGTGAATCCGGTCGACGACGCGCTGATGCGGATCACCCATGTATTGCGCGGGGAGGATTTGCTCTCGTCCACTCCGCGTCAGCTCGCGCTGTATGCCGCATTGGAACGAATCGGCGTCGCCGAGTTCACCCCGGAGTTCGGTCACCTGCCGTTCGTAATGGGGCATGGCAACAAGAAGCTGTCCAAGCGTGATCCGGAATCCAATCTGTTCGCCCACCGGGATCGCGGATTCATTCCCGAGGGTTTGCTGAATTACCTGGCGTTACTCGGGTGGGGTATCTCGGACGATCACGATGTTTTCTCGATGTCGGACATGGTCGAGGCATTCGATATATCGAAAGTGAATTCGAATCCGGCCCGATTCGACCAGAAGAAGGCCGACGCACTCAACGCCGAACACATCAGAATGCTCGATCCCGGCGATTTCGCGCATCGGCTGCGTGAGTTCCTGACGGGACACGGACATATCGGTGCCGACGTCGACGACAAGTTGTTCGCCGCCGCGGCGGACTTGGTGCAAACCCGGATCGTCGTCCTTTCCGACGCGTGGGAACTGCTGCGATTCCTGTTCGCGCCCGCCGAGGAGTTCGCCATCGATCCGGCGGCGGGTGCGAAGAATCTCGGCGCGGAGGCCGTGCCGGTTCTCGACGCCGCGATCGCCGCGCTGGAGTCCCTTCCCGCATGGGCTACCGCGGGTATCGAGGAGGCGCTCAAAACCGCGCTGATCGACGATCTGGGCCTCAAACCCCGCAAGGCCTTCGCGCCGGTGCGCGTCGCGGTGACCGGATCGCATATCAGCCCGCCGCTGTACGAGTCGCTGGAGTTGCTCGGACGCGAGCTGTCGCTGGACAGGCTACGCTCCGCTCGCGGCTGGACCGCCACCGCCTGATCCGGCAAAACGATCGAAAATAGGGCTTTGACCAGGCGATTTGTAGTTTACCGGCCGAGGTTTGGTACTCTTCTTCTCGGCCGGAACACGGCCCCGCGGTAGGCCGGTCCGACTGGTCCGACTTCGGGGCTGACGTCCTGGTCATTGGGGTATGGTGTAATTGGCAACACAGCTGATTCTGGTTCAGCCATTCTAGGTTCGAGTCCTGGTACCCCAGCGGAAATGTTGCACATCTCTCGGTTCGCGACCGAAAGTGGTTCAGCATCCGGCGATTTGGTCGCCGAGCTTCGGTCGGTTAAGCTGGCCGAGCTTCCTCGGATCGCAAGATCCACAAGGTTGATCACCGCGGAAACGTGGGAGATCAAGTCCTGGCCCCGTCGTCTAGCGGCCTAGGACGCCGCCCTCTCAAGGCGGTAGCGCGGGTTCGAATCCCGTCGGGGCTACACAAGTGAAAGGCTCACGCTCGCACAGAGCGTGAGCCTTTCTTGTTTCGCAATGTCTTGTGGGGCGCGGCCCCCACGCCCCAGCCCGGCGGGGCTTCGCCCCCCGGTCCCCCGTTGGGC
>NZ_JAFMPL010000190.1:0-6345 GCF_019038455.1 Nocardia noduli | reverse complement strand
GCCCCGACCCGCGGCGCCCACCCCGTCGAAGGCGCCCGAACCCTGGTACACCGAACTGTGGGAGACCATCTCGCAGCCACAACCCAGCGCGGCGCCCGCGCCGACGTCACCGGCCGGGCCGCCGCCCACAGACCCGTCAGCACCGGAAGGACCACGGTGACCGCACCGACAGACCGCGATCTCGAGATCATCGCCGCTCAACTCGGCCGCGAGCCGCGTGGAGTGCTCGCGGTGGCCTATCGGACGCCGGACGGTCTGCCCGCAGTGGTGAAGACCGCGCCGCGATTGCCGGACGGCACGCCCTTCCCGACGCTGTACTACCTGACCGATCCGCGGCTGACCGCCGAGGCGAGCAGGCAGGAATCGGCGGGTGTGATGCGCGAGATGACCGAACGCCTCGGCGGCGACCCGGCTCTGGCCGCCGCCTACCGCGCCGCGCACGAGAGCTATCTGGCCGAGCGCGACGATATCGAGTCGCTCGGTACCGATTTCACCGGCGGCGGCATGCCGGATCGGGTGAAATGTCTGCACGTGCTGATCGCGCATTCGCTGGCCAAAGGCCACGGACTCAACCCGTTCGGGGACGAGGCGGTGGCGATCGCGGCCGACCACGGGTTGCGCGGTAAGGCGATCCCGGCCGATTGGCCGAAATACGAGCGGACGAAAGAAGACCGATGAACGCATCACCCACCGCGGCGAACCGGGTCGCCGCAGTCGACTGCGGCACCAACTCCATCCGATTGCTGATCGCCGATGTGCTGCCCGACGGCCGCCTCGCCGACGTGCACCGCGAAATGCGGATCGTCCGGCTCGGCCAGGGTGTCGACGCGACCGGATCCCTCGCACCTGAGGCGATCGAGCGGACCAGGGTCGCGCTGGCCGATTACGCCGCGCTGATGCGGGACGCGGGTGTGGGTCGCGTGCGGATGGTCGCCACATCGGCGACCCGCGACGCCGCCAACCGGGAGGATTTCTTCGGCATGGCCAGGGCCGAACTCGGTTCGGTCGTGCCAGGCGCCGAGGCAGAGGTGATCACCGGTGACGAGGAGGCGCGACTGTCGTTCACCGGCGCGATCGGCGAATTGTCCAGCGAGGCCGGACCTTTCGTTGTCGTCGATCTCGGCGGCGGTTCGACCGAATTGGTCTTCGGCGACAGCGACGGCGTCAAGGCCGCCTACTCCGCCGACATCGGATGCGTCCGCATCACCGAACGCTGCCTGCCCGGTAATCCGCCGACCGCCGAACAGGTCGCTGCGGCAAGGGAATTCGCCACCGAGCGGTTGACCGAAGCGTTCGAGCGGGTTCCGGTCGACGGCGCGCACACCTGGGTCGGGGTCGCGGGCACCATGACGACGATCGCCGCCGTCGCGCTCGATCTGCCCGAATACGATTCCGAGCGAGTGCATCTCACCAGCCTGACGCTGGATCAGGTGCGTGACGTCTGTGATCGTCTGATCTCGATGGATCACGATCAGCGCGCCGCACTCGGCCCGATCCATCCGGGACGCGTCGACGTGATCGGCGGCGGCGGTGTGATCACCGAGGTGCTCGCGTACGAATTGTCGCGTCGCGCGGGCATTTCGGCCCTCGTGGTGAGTGAGCACGACATTCTCGACGGAATCGCGCTGTCCATCGCCTGATCCCGGGCGCGCGCATCCCCGGTGTGGATTCGTAACGACGGCCGTCCCGGTCGCGCTACCGGCCCCGTTCCCCCTCGCGGTCGACGAGGTCCATGACCGCCGCGCGCAGATCGGCGCGCGGCCCGTTGTCGTACAACTCGACGAGCGCGATCTCGGCGACCATCGCGACCATCAGATGCGCCACCGCCGTGGGATCGGGCCAGCCGAGCCCGGCCAGATCGCCTTCGACCACGCCCGCGAAGTCGCGATTGCGCGTGGAGACCTCGTCGAGCAGGTCGGTGTCGGTGCGTGATTGCGCGAGAAAAGCCTTGGTGCCGCGTGTTTCCAGGCAGGCGTCCAGATAGGCGGTGACGCCCGCGCGGATGCGTTCGACGCCGGGCGGGATATCCCCGACGCGGGCGGTGATCAGCTCGGCGAGCGCGTCGTGGTACCGGCGGTGCAGCGCGATCACATAGCTGCGCCGATCCGGGAAGTGGTGATAGAAGCTGCCTTTCGCCATGCCCGCCACCTCGACGACGGCATTGATCGACAGCCCACGCAGCCCGCGCTCCTGTGCGACCTGTTCGCCTGCGTTCAGGAGTGCGTTGCGGCCGGGCTCGGCTGGTCGTGGCATGAACTGATCCTCCCCGATCTCTTTGCGTGCGCGCATACCGAGGCTACGCTATGACCGACCGGTCGGTCATAGCGTTCGTGGTCATAGCGTTCACGGAGTACCGGCCGCACCGACGAGATGAGGAGATTTCGATGTCACGCTGGCCGACACATGTCGCGGGAGTCTGCGCGGCCCTGGCCCTGGCCGTCGCGAGCGCGGTGCAGGTCGCCGCCGCCGACGACGCACCGGTCGCGCCGTCCTACAGCTACCTGGGCGGACTCGCCGCGCAGGCCACCGCCCCCGGCGCCGCGCCGCCCGGTGCGAACGACTGGTCGTGTCGTCCCGGTGCCGCCCACCCGAATCCGGTGGTGCTGCTGCACGGTCTGAGCAACGACACCGTCACCTGGAATTCGCTGTCCCCGGTACTGGCCGCCGCCGGATACTGCGTGTTCACCACGACATACGGCACCGGCCCACTCGGCCCGATCGGATCGATCACCCCGGTGGAGGAGAGCGCCGCGCAGATCGGCGCGTTCATCGATCGAGTGCTGGCGACGACCGGTGCGGCGCGGGTCGATCTGGTCGGCCATTCGATGGGCGGCGCCGTCCCCTTCTACAACCTCAACTATCTGGGCGCGGCGTCGAAGATCGACGATTACATCGCCATGGCCGCCCCGCTGCACGGCACCACCCTCAGCGGTATCCAGTCGATGTTCGCCGGATTACTCGAACAGCCCGCGATCGACGAACTGCTGACCAGTAAATGCGGACCGTGCCAGGTCTCCTACGGCGCCCCGTTCCTGCGCGTGCTCAACCCCGATCCCTCGATCGCGCCCGATATCCGCTTCACCACGATCGTCAGTCGCTACGACGAGATCGCCACCCCGTTCACCACCGGTCAGCTCGAGGGGCCGAATGTGCGCAACGTCGTGCTCCAGGATCTCTGCGCCACCGACTACACCGAACACTACGAACTGACCGCGGACCCGGTCGCCGTGCGCGCGGTGTTGAACGCGCTCGATCCGGCACATGCCGAACCGGCCTCGTGCACGGTGGTATTGCCCTTCATCGGCCCGGTCGGACGCTGATCCGATCGGTGACAGCGCCGCGCCGCACGATAGTTGCTGAACAGTTGCGAGATGTGTCACTGTCTCGACCATGTCCCACGACGTGGTGTCGGATCGGCCGATAGCCGGTCGAACACTGTTCGGTCATCCGATCGGTCTGGCGAATCTCTTCGGCGTCGAACTCTGGGAACGCTTCTCGTTCTACGGAATGGTCAGCATCCTCGGGTACTACCTCTACTACTCGGTGACAGACGGCGGCCTCGGGCTCTCGCAGAGCACCGGGGTCGGCATCGTCGGCGCCTACGGCGGTCTCGTCTACCTCTCCACGGTGCTCGGCGGTTGGATCGCCGACCGGCTGCTGGGCATGGAACGCACCGTCTTCTACGGCGGTGTCGTCGTCATGGCGGGCCATATCGCGTTGGCCGCGCTGCCGGGGCTGGCCGGAGTCGGGGTCGGCCTGGCCCTGGTCGCGCTCGGCAGCGGTGCGTTGAAAGCCAACGCGTCCTCGCTGCTGGGCACCCTGTACCCGAAGGACGACGCCCGCATCGACGGCGGTTTCACCCTCTTCTACCTCGGTATCAATATCGGAGCCTTCACCGGCCCGTTGCTGACCGGACTGTTGCAGACCCACCTCGGATTCCACTACGGCTTCGGCGCGGCGGCGGTCGGTATGGCGCTCGGGCTCACGCAGTACGTCATCTTCCGGGGCAATCTGGGCACGCACGGCCGCGAAGTGCCCAATCCTTTGCCCCGCAGGGCGATCGCCCCGATGATCGCGGCGGTCCTGGCCGTCGTGCTCGTCGGGGTGATCGCGTGGATCACCGAACTGGTGACCCTCGACAATCTGCCCGATGTGACGACCGGTGTCATCGCCGTCGCCGCCGTCGTCTACTTCACGATCATGCTGACCAGCGCGAAAGTCGAACCGACGGAACGCAGCCGGGTCCGCGCCTTCATCCCGCTTTTCCTCGCGAACGCGGTGTTCTGGTCGCTGTTCCAGCAGATCTTCACCGTGCTCAGCGTCTATTCCGATGAACGTATCGACTGGAACGTCTTCGGCTGGACCGCGCCGTCGAACTGGATCAGTTCGATCGAGCCGGTCTGGATCATCGCGCTGTCCCCGCTCTTCGCGCTGATGTGGACGCGCCTCGGCAATCGCGCGCCGAGCACACCGCGCAAATTCGCCCTCGGCGTCATCGGGATGGGTGTGGCATTCCTGCTGTTCGTTCCGCTGGCCGGTTTCGACGGGAAAACGGTGCCGGTGCTGCTCGTGGTCGCGGTCATGGCGCTTTTCGCCGTCTCGGAACTGTTGCTCTCGCCCATCGGCCTTGCCGTCACCACCCAGCTCGCCCCGGTGGCGTTCCGCGCCCAGATGATGGCGCTGTACTTCTTCTCGGTCGGCATCGGCACCTCGATGGCGGGCACCCTCGCCCGTTTCTACGACCCGGAGAACGAGGTCGCGTATTTCGGAATCACCGGATCGGTGGCGATTGCCGTCGGCGCGATTGTTGCCGTGCTCGCGCCCTGGGTAAGTCGATATATGGCGGGCGTCCACTGAATCGACCTCTCCGGTAGTCGCCCGATCTCGGCAGACCACAGCATGAAGGAGTAGACCGTGACGATCTCGCGCCGTTCCGGCCGGGGCGGAATGTTCCGCACCAAATCGGTGGAACAGTCCATCCGCGACACCGACGAACCCGATTCGAAACTCCGAAAAGACCTGACCGCCTGGGATCTGACCGTCTTCGGCGTCGCGGTGGTCGTCGGCGCGGGCATCTTCACGCTGACCGCGCGCACCGCGGGCGATGTGGCCGGTCCTTCGGTCTCGCTGGCCTTCGTCTTCGCCGCGGTCGCCTGCGGATTGACCGCCCTGTGCTACGCGGAATTCGCCTCGACGGTGCCGGTGGCGGGCAGTGCCTACACCTACTCCTACGCCACCTTCGGTGAGCTGGTCGCCTGGATCATCGGCTGGGATCTGATCCTCGAATTCGCGCTCGCGGCCTCGGTGGTCGCCAAGGGTTGGTCGCAGTATCTCGGCGAGTTGATGGGGCGCAGCGCGGCCGTCGTCGACCTCGGTCCGATCACCTTCGACTGGGGGGCGGTGCTGCTGATCACCGTCCTCGGCGTACTGCTCGCCGTCGGCACCAAGATCTCCTCGCGTGTCTCGGCCATCGCCGTCGCCATCAAACTGGCCGTCATCGCCCTCGTGCTCGTGGTCGGCATCGGCTACTTCGACAAGTCGAATCTGAGCCCCTACATACCGCCGTCACAGTCCGGCGCCGCCGACGAGGGCATCCACCAGTCGCTGTTCTCCTATTTGACCGGTGCCGGCAACAGCACTTTCGGCTGGTACGGCCTGCTCGCGGCCGCGAGCCTGGTGTTCTTCGCCTTCATCGGTTTCGACGTGGTAGCGACCGCCGCCGAGGAAACGCGGAACCCGCAGCGCAGTGTCCCGCGCGGCATCCTCGGCTCGCTGATCATCGTGACCGTGCTGTATGTCGCGGTCTCGTTGGTGCTCACCGGCATGGTTCCCTACACCGAACTGTCCGGCGGTGACGCCACCCTGGCGACCGCCTTCGCGCTCAACGGCGCGGACTGGGCCAAGAACGTCATCTCCGTCGGCGCGCTCGCCGGTCTCACCACCGTCGTCATGGTGATGTACCTCGGGCAGACCCGCGTCCTGTTCGCCATGTCCCGCGACGGCCTGCTGCCGCGCCGACTCGCGCACACCGGCCAGAACGGAACCCCCGTGCGGCTCACCGTCATCGTCGGCGTCTGCTGCGCCCTGCTCGCCGGTTTCGTCGACTTCGGCACGCTGGAGGAGATGGTCAACATCGGCACCCTGTTCGCCTTCGTCCTCGTCGCGGTCGGTGTGCTGATCCTGCGCCGCACCCGCCCCGACCTGCCCCGCGGATTCCGCGTCCCCCTCGTACCGGTCATCCCCGTCCTCGGCGTCCTGGCCTGCCTGTGGCTGATGCTGAACCTGTCGGTGGAGACCTGGCTGCGCTTCCTGGTGTGGATGCTGATCGGTTTCGTGGTGTATTTC
>NZ_JAFMPL010000018.1:0-104736 GCF_019038455.1 Nocardia noduli | reverse complement strand
CCACTGGACCAGCCTGCTCGAGGCCCGGGTGGTGATCGGAGATTTCAAGACCGACCACAACCGGCGGCACCGGCATTCGGCGCTGGGCTACCGGACACCGGCCGAGTACGCTGCGGCCTGCACCCACACCCACCACCCGGTGGGATGCGGAACCAACTGAACACCGCACCAATATCACCTGACTCTATTCCCGGGTGGTCGCGTTATCGGGGACTGCTCACCAGCTTGATGATGGTCTCGAATCGGCTCCCCGATCCCTGAGCGAATCCGTTCCAAGTGCCGGCGAATTCGTAATTTGCTGCCGGGGGTGTAACAGTCATCGCCGCAGGCGTTTGCGCCGTGGTAGACAGTGCCGTTGGACCGACTGAGGTTGTTCCTGTTATCGGTTGAGTGGGAACGGCAGTGGATTCAGTCGTCGGTGAGTCGGCGATGGATTCAGTCTCTCCTTGGAAGAGGGCTAGGCCCACCACTATTCCCACGATCAGTAACACCGCAGTCGTAACGAGTAGCACCGAGACAATCCTTTGATTGTCGGAGCGATGTTGGACTGCGTGACTCGACGGGGCGTTGTATGGGTTTACCTGTGTGGGGGCTGTTCGCGAGTAGATTTGTCCAGCGCGCGCAGTCGCGTTCGCTACAGCCATCCGCGCCGCGCTCGCCAACGCTCCCGCGGATGGGTAACGAAGGAAGGGGTCCTTCGCCATACCCCGTGCAATCACTGCATCGAGTTCATCTGTCAGCTGGGGAACTATCAGCGACGGTCGCGGTGGAGGCTCGGCAAGGTGTGCGGCGATCTTTCGTTCGAGCGTCTCGTATGGGAACGGCTTTGATCCGGTCAGAGATTCGAAGAGGACACAGGCCAGCGAGTAGACATCGGATCGAGCATCGCAACGCTCGGTGGAGAATCGCTCCGGTGCCATGTAATCAAATGTTCCGATTGCGAAACCTGTGCTGGTAAGGGCCGAGTCGCCAACCCCGCGGGCGATACCGAAATCTATGAGATATGTGAAATCGTCCGCCGCCACGAGGATGTTGGATGGCTTCACATCTCGATGGACCAGGCCCGTTCGGTGCGCGGAGTCGAGAGCTGCCGCGACCTGTTCGATATGATGAACTACTCGCAGCGGTGTCAAGCGATCCCGAGCGAGAACAGCTGCCAAGTCGTGCCCTTCGACCAGCCGCATGTCCAAGAATAGCCGACCGTCGATTTCGCCGAAGTCGTGGATAGGTAGCACATGCGGCTCGTTCAGCCTTGCGGCTGCCTGGGCCTCCCGACGGAAGCGCTCCTGATACACCGGATTACCGGCGAGGTGCGCCGCGAGGACCTTGAGCGCCACGACTCGGTTCGTCCCCGTGTCGTGGGCGCGATAGACCTGACCCATCGCACCCTCGCCGATCAGTGCGAGCAACCGATACCGCCCGAATGACTCACCTTCCACGTGACAGCACTATCACGTCGTAACCGATCCAGAGGGCGATCGCTAGGGTCCGTCCTCAAAGCCATATGAGCAGGGTGGCGAGGTCGAGCATTCCTCGATAGGAGGTCGCGGTCTTGTCGTAGCGGGTGGCGATGGCCCGATATTGCTTGAGTCGGTTGAAGCAGCGTTCAACCACGTTGCGGCGCCGGTAAGCGGTCCGGTCGAACGCTGGTGGGCGGCCACCGGCACTGCCCCGGCGACGACGGTGGGTTTGTTGGTCTCTGCGTTCGGGGATCGTCGCGGCGATACCCCGCTGTCGCAGGTGGTGACGGATCGCGCGTGTGGAATAGCCCTTGTCGGCCAGGACCCGCCGGGGTCGGATCCACGGTCGACCCCGACCCGGGCGTGGCATCCAGATTCCTGCCAGGACCTGGGTGAACATGGTGCAGTCGTTGACGTTGCCCGCGGTCAACACCATGCTCACGGGTCGCCCGAGCCCGTCACAGGCCAGATGGATCTTGGTGGTCAGCCCACCACGGGAACGACCGATAGCATGATCAACTGGCTCACTGTGCCCGACGCCGGATCCGTTGTCCCCCTGTGTGAACCACACGAGAGCGCCCACCGGCAGAGTGCTGATGGGCGCGCACGATCGTCGAATCGATCGACACCTCACGATCGAGTTCGGCCACCGCCTCGGCGACCACCCGCACCTTCACCACCAACATGCCCAGAGTGCCGTTACGCGACCACCGCCAGAACCGGTTGTAGACCGTTTTCCACGGTCCGTAGCGTTCGGGCAGGTCCCGCCATGCGACCCCGGTCTTGGCCTTGTACAACATGCCGTTGATCACCCGACGGTCATCGACCCGAGGACGGCCCTTCGCACCCGATACCGGCAACAGCGGCTCGATCACCCGCCACTGCTCCTCACTCAACTCGTGCCTACGCACCACAAACACAGATCAAAGCACATCAACCACACCAACTTTGAGGACAGGCTAGCTTGAGTTTTAAGCTCTGCGGCGTGGTCGTGGCGCGGCGGATTTCGATGCTTGCCGGTTGCTGGCGGTCTTGATGTGCACGTCGTAGCGGGGCGCGGGCTGCTGGTTGCGGTGGCCGGGCGGGCGTCCCGGTCCGGGGCGGGAGGGTTTCGGTGCACCGGCGGGACAGGCTGTCTTCGTGCGGAGGTGCCGAAACCCCCGCCGGACACGTGCGGGTGTAAGCCGTTGCGGGGCAGTAGGTTTCTCCCACGGGTGCCGGAGGTCCGAGGTGAGGCCGCGTGCCAGGCGTAGCTGGGTGTAGGCGGCCAGCAGCAGCCAGGTCCACCGGTCGGCTGCGGCCGGGTCACGTAGTTTCGGACCGGCCCAGCCCAGAGTTTGCTTCAGCATGCGGAAGGTGTGCTCGATGTCGAACCGGCGCAGGAACGCCTGCCACAGCAGATCCACCATCCCGGCATCGAGATCGATGACCGAGTGCCACAGCCATACCGGTTTCGGGATGGCGCCCGACGGTAGGCGGGCGACGTCGAGGCGAATGACAGTGCCCTCGATGACCGGCAGCGTCCCGGTCGCGGCGACCCAGGATGAGCGGTGAGTCAGTCTGGGATGCAACCGATTCCACGATCTCGCGGTGGCCGGGCCGTAGAGGCGCGTCTCGGTGTCGGTGGCTACGTCCGGTTCGCCCCAGGTGGCTGGGTCGCCGAAGACGAACTCGCCGCCGTGGCGGGGCGGGCGGCCGTTGACGCCGGGCACCCGTGGCGGCGCGGCGCGGCGCAGCACCCGGTCCGACCGCATCCGCCCCAGCACGGCCACGGGCAGGTCTGCCAGCAGGAACGCCAGCCGCGGCGAGTCGTACCCGGCGTCGGTCACGACCCAGATGTCGGGGTCACCGGGCCGCCAGTGGCCCGCGTCGATCAGATCGGTCACCACGGTGCGCAGTTGGGCGGCGGTGACGGTGGCGGCGTCGTCGCCGGGTGCCAGCCGTATCGCGTCCAGCGGGGCGGTCCAGGAACTACGGCCGGACTCGAGCGCGCAGACCATCGAATATGGCCATCCAGGGATCATCAGATGCGAATCCTTGGCACGCCCGTAGGTGTGACACAGCATCCGCTGCGGGCAGGTGTGCGCTTCCGGCCGCAGCCAGGAGGTGATATCCACCGCCAGCACCAACCGGCCGTCCGCAGCCCGCGGTAGCGGAGCCGCTGTCACCGCCCGCCGCAGCCGAACAATGTCGATCCGGCCCCGATCCAGCGCCGCATACACGCTGCCGTGGCCTCGGCGATGCTCGCCGACCAGCGACAACTCCGGCAACGACCGCACCGGGCCGTCCGCGCACAACACCGCGTCCACCAACTCGAACACCGCATCCGCTCGCGCGGTCACACACCGGTAGAACTCCTGCCGGAACGTCGACAAGTCCCCGGCCGCACCAGTCCAGCCGGTGTCGTGCACACTATTCACCGAAGCCCTTTGGGTCGAGTTTCCTTCTGTAGCAAGAGGAATCATCACCCAAGGGCTTCTTTCAAGATCAACCAGGGTCCACACCAGCCGCCAGAGCTTAAAACTCAAGCTAGTCGAAATCAGAGGGTGACGCGTCCCCCGGCGGGTCAGTGACTGGTGGTATCAGCGACGCAACTGCTCGAGGTCTGGGTCGCGACCGAGTTTCACCGCCCAGCCCAGGTCGTCGTGTGCGGCGCCTGATC
The DNA here is from genome assembly GCF_019038455.1 of Nocardia noduli. Classification (NCBI taxonomy): domain Bacteria; kingdom Bacillati; phylum Actinomycetota; class Actinomycetes; order Mycobacteriales; family Nocardiaceae; genus Nocardia; species Nocardia noduli. The sequence goes on along the minus strand of NZ_JAFMPL010000018.1, from coordinate 100,614 downwards.
TCCCCTACGACGACGACACCGCCTGGACCATCAACATCAAACCCTTGTACAGCAACGGACTCACCTTGCAGGGCTACACCCCGCTCCAGTTCCCGGACGCGCTCCCCGCCGCCTTCGACGACCTCATTGAGTGGGTCGGCGCCGGACAACTGATCCCCCTGGAGACCGAACGTCACGGACTCGACGCACTACCCGGCGCGATCAGCGGCCTGTTCAACGGCGAGAACATCGGCAAGATGATCGTCACCACGACCTGATCGAACACCGTGGACAGTCCACACAGGTCATTCGCGAACGGCGGGAGCGGCCAGCCTGCGCGCGTTCTCAGCCGCATGCCTGCAGGCCTGCTCCACCACACCACCCAGCACGCCTTCGAGCAGGAACACAGCGTGCCCGTGCGCGCACGCCGCCACCGACAACACGAGGCCACGGGCCTGCTGGTCATCGTCCCGGAGTGCGCGGGCCGGCGCGTCGAGCACAGCGAGCAGGTCCGCACCAGCCGTGACCAGCTCCGGGTAGCGGCGCTTGTCCAACCCCGCGGCGAAAGTGAGCTCGAACAGCGCCCGCTGCTCGATAGCGAACCGCACATAGGCCGCGGCGAACGCCGCCAATTGCTCCACCGGGTCCGCCACAGACCCCATCGCGGCCCGGTACCGCTCGCGCTGGTCCTGGTAGGCACGCAGGACCAGCGCCGCCAGCAGCGCGTCGCGGTCCGCGAAGTGCTTATACGGCGCCGCGACGCTCACCCCGGCACGCCGACTGGCCTCGGCCAGGGTGAACCCGCCGACCCCCTTGGCCGCCATCAGCTCCAGCGCGGCCTGCTCCAGCGCATGACGCAGGTCACCGTGATGCTGCCCGTTGGGCCGCTTGCCTCTGGTCTCCACACGCGTAAGGTTAACAACACTAACCTAGTTAAAGACATTAACCAGAATTCAGCTGGAGGTACCCCGCCCGATGTCCGCCCTGAAATTTGACCTGGCCGTGCACCACACCAGCCTGTCCGTCGCCGATCTCGACGCACAGCAGGCCTGGTACCAGCAGGTGCTCGGCCTACACCAAGTGATCGAGCAGTACGAGCTCGACGAACCAGCCGTGCGCACGGTGGTTCTGCGATCGGCCTCGGGCGTGTGCCTTGAGCTGATCGAGCGGTCCGGGGCGACGCGGCAGCGCGTGTTCGCCGATCCACTCGACGCTGCCGCCACGCTCGGTTTCGGACATTGGGCGCTGTCGGTGCGGGATCTCGACACCGCGTTCGCCGCCATCACGAACGCGGGCGGCGTCGCGGTGTGGCCACCGGCGGACGCAGTCCAGCCAGGGGCACGGTTCGCCTACGTGAAGGACCCGGAAGGCAATCTGATCGAGCTGATCCAGCCGCCCACACACGCCTGACGCAACGACTGCCGATCCCTTGTCCGACGCGCTCGCGTTGAGCGACGCCCGGTGCGTGATCGCGGGAGCTGTCCCGGCGCGACGACGCCGAGAGCAACCAGGACCCCGATGACCCAGCCCCCGCAACCTCGCGAGTCTGCTTCAGGAACTGCGGGTGGTCCAAACCGGCGTGCAGGTGCTCACCGGGTTTCTGCTGACGTTGCCGTTCCAGGAACGTTTCGAGGATATCTCCGCGGCGATGCGCCTGGACTACCTGTTCGTCGCCGGGGCATCGATCGCGGCGACGGCATGCCTGACCGCGCCGGTCGCGGCACACCGCATACTGTTCCGCCGTCATCGTCTCGAAGACGTCGTACACGGCGCGCACCGGTGCGCACTCACCGGAATACTCCTGCTCGGGTGCGCCCTCACCGGCGTGGCGGTACTGATATTCGATCTGGTCGCCGGACCGCTGTTCGCCGTAGCGGCCGGGGTGGGTTCGGCGCTGCTGTTCATCACCCTGTGGATCGCCCATCCGTACTGGCAACGTGCCCATTCCGGACGCTCGTGACGGCCACGCGACGTTCAACAGGGCCCCTCACCGATTTGGGTAGAACGCGCGATTCCGGGTAGCACGCGACTATGAGAGTCGGAGTCCTCGATATCGGATCGAATTCGGCACAGTTTCTCGTGGTCGACGCCTCGGTACGCGCTCCCCCGCTGCCGATTCGCGCCATGAAGGAACCGGTCGCACTCGGCGACGACGTCGACCAATCCGGCGTGATCAGCGAGCCGGAATCGCTCGCGTCGTCGTCTCGCGTCGTAGAAGCCGACACGGCGCTGCCGCTGCGATCGTTCACCGTGCCGCCGATCAAAACCCCGACAACCCTCGCGGTGGTCGGATCATGACGATTTCCGGCCAGAACGGAGCACTGCAGTGGATGACGACGCCACGGTCTATCGCGTGACGCTCACTGCCCTGCGCGGTGACGAACAGTCCCGATTCGCCGACGCGCTCAAAGCTGTCGGCGCGATGATCGTCTACGGGACACATCCGGAACACGTCACGATTGCGGCCACCCCCCAGGCTGCCGCGCGTATCGCCGAATTGCCCTTCGTGCAGTCAGTCGAAGACGTCATCCATGGTCGATCAGTACCAGCGCCGCTGCCGCTGCGGCACTCGGCCCGATAGAAACCCGGAGAGGAAATGGACAGGCAACCAGCAGGTGAAGGAAAGTCACGCGAACAGGTGGAGGCCGAACTTCACGATGAACCGGAATTCGCCGATGAACACACTTCCGTGACCAGCGAATCCGAACCGGAGGAAACCGAGTCCGAATCCCCCGACCAACTCGGCGGCATGGACATGTAGGTCACCGGCGTCGGGGACAGTCATGCGATCGCCGCGGGCCGAACACGACCTGTCGTACGGTCATCGCGCTACCTCGGCTCATCGACCGCGTCTGGGAACGAATTCCTGTGCTTTGGTCTTGACTCCCTGGGTGACCAGGTGCCAGCCGTCGGGATCACCGCGCAGCACTGCCTCCGCCGTGGATTTCATCTGATCCCAGGTCGCATGCGGAGGGATCGGCGGCATCTCCGGATCGCAACGCACATCGAGCAGCATCGGCCGATCCGCCGACAACGCCGCGTCCCATGCTTTCCCCAGATCGTCGGGGTCGTCGACCGCGATGGCGGCGAACCCGCAGGTACGGGCGAGATCAGCGTAGGAGACATCCGGAAGCGACTGCGACTCTTCGAATTTGGGAGCTCCGCCCATCGAGCGCAGTTCCCAGGTCACCTGGTTGAGATCATTGTTGTGGAATACGCACACAACCAGTCTCGGATCGGACCATCGTTCCCGGTACCGGCTGATCGTGAGTAGTTCGGCGGCACCGTTCATCTGCATCGCCCCGTCACCGACGAGCGCGACCACCGGCCGGTCGGGATGGGCGAATTTGGCACCGATCGCATAGGGCACGCCCGGACCCATCGTCGCGAGCGTGCCCGACAGCGAACCACGCATATCACCGCGCATGCGCAGACAGCGCGCGTACCAGTTCGTCGAGGAGCCCGAATCCGCCGTGACGATCGCGTTTTCGGGAATGCGCTCGGACAGTTCCCACGCCACTCGCATCGGGTTGACCGGGTCGGCCTTCAACATCGACTGTCGTTCGATCGTGGACCACCAGCGGGCCACATTCGACTCCACCGTGTCCCGCCAGTCTCGGTCGGTCTTGCGCGTGAGTAGCGGGAGCAATTCGGTCAGCGTCGTCTTCGCGTCGCCGACCAGCGCGACCTCGATGGGGTAGCGCATGCCGATCATCGCGGCGTCGATATCGATCTGCACCGCCCGTGCCTGCCCGAACTCCGGAAGGAATTGCGAATACGGGAAATTGGAGCCGATGATCACCAGGGTGTCGCAGTCCCGCATCAATTCGTAGCTGGGGCGCGTACCGAGCAGACCGATCGATCCGGTCACGTACGGGAGATCGTCCGACAGCACATCTTTGCCCAGCAGCGCTTTCGCCGCACCCGCTCCGGTGAGGTCGGCCAATGCGGTGACCTGCTCCACCGCGCCGCGCGCACCCTGACCCACCAGGATCGCGACCCGCTCTCCTGCTTCGATGACAGCCGCCGCCCGTTCTATCTCGGCGCGCTCGGCGGTGACGGTCGACCGCGGCGTCGACGGCGGGCTGGAAGGAACCTGTTTGAACGCGTGCGCGGGTTCCTCGTAAGGCTGCTCCTGGAGATCGGAGGGAATGATCACCGCGGTCGGCGCGCGTCGCGCGCGTGCGACCCGGAATGCGCGATCCAGGGCGTTGGGAAGCTGTTCGGCGACATTGACCTCGACGAGATAGTCCGACGCCACATCCTTGAACAGGCTCTGCAGGTCGACTTCCTGCTGATAGCTGCCGCCCATCGCGCTGCGCGCGGTCTGGCCGACGATCGCCACGATCGGGACGTGGTCGAGTTTCGCGTCGTAGAGCCCGTTCAGCAGGTGGATGGCGCCCGGCCCCGAGGTCGCCATACACACCCCGACGTGCCCGCTGAACTTCGCGTATCCCACCGCCTGGAACGCGGCCATCTCCTCGTGGCGCGCCTGAACGAAGGTGGGTTCGTCCTCCGCGCGGCCGAAGGCGGCGATCAACCCGTTGATACCGTCTCCCGGATAGCCGAACACCTGTTCCACACCCCACTCGCGTAGTCGTCGCAGGACATGATCGGCGACCTGGTCAGCCATGGTGCTACTCCTGTCCGTCATCGAACCGGTCGTTTCCGCGGTGCGGTACCCCGCCACTCGACTCCCAACCAGATCGGTCCGCGACCCAGGTCCGGTCAGCCGCCCCAAATACACTGGCCGCCGTGTCCTGGAACAGATCCGCGCCGATGAGGACCTGTCCCGTATTCCGGTGGTCATCCTCACCACCTCCTCGTCCGAGGACGACATCCTGGGCAGCTACCGAAGCCACGCCAACGCCTACGTGACCAGACCGGTCGACCTGGACCGGTTCACCGTGCGGATCGATGACGGGTTGATCACGGGCTGTACTTCGTGCGCAATCCGCACAAGCTTTCGCACATCGAACGCGAGACCCCCTTGGACCGTTCGATCCCCGCCCGCAAACCTACGGCGTAGCAGGTGGTCCGGACAGATTCCACGGCCGTTGGTCTCGAATGGTTTCGCAACTCACCGTTTCGCTAAGTGCGGGAAAGTAACGGGCGATGGACGTGCGGTGCAGCTTCTGGAACCGTGACGCCATGGTGGGGAGTGCGTCGCTGTGCGGGCTCGGCCCCGCGGCGGGGGACGCCATCGACCCTGACGCAGTCACCCGCCAACCCAATGCCCGCATGCGGAGCCGCCCCGTCGCGGCGCGCCTCGGCGAGCAACTCGGCGTGCGGGTGGTGTTCCGTGACGGGACGACGACTTTCGTTGAAGCGATCCGCCGCACACTGCCGACCCCCACGTCAGGACCGACACTTGCTACTCATTTGCTGTTGGGTTGAACCCTGAGGTTCCGGGTAGCGCCTACGCATGGAACTACTTGTGATCCTCGCTCTCCTCGTGGTGGTCGGCGCGGTTGTGCTGTACCGCAAATTCAAGGGAACCGACAAGGACCTGGACATGTCTACGGGCAATCCCCCTTCGTCGTCGGCCGACGACGACAAGATCTGAACCTCCGACGAGCCGACGCGATTTCGCTGCGCGTTTCTCGTTAGTTCGGGAGATCAGTGGGTAGAGCCTGTTCATACGCCGATTGATCGACATCATCCTGGTCGACGACTGATACCTCGCCTCCGAGGATCAGGCGACCGCGATCGACCCACGTCGTTGCGGCGGGAGCACCGTCGAATCAAAGCAAAAGAGGGGCCTCGCCCCTGACCGACGTGACGGGCCACTGATCCCCAGCAGTCCTGACGCGTTGCCGAGCAGCGCCGAGTTCCTTCCATCACCGAGGAGTACCGATGTCCACCGATGCGATTGTGTTGCTACGTGACGATCACAAGGCGATCCGCAAACTGTTCCGAGAATTCGAGAAGGCCGGTAGCGACGCCCACGCGACCAAAGGGCGATTGGTCGACAAGATCATCGAGGCGTTGACCGTGCACACCTACATCGAGAACGAGGGGATGTATCCCGACGTCCGCGAACTCGTTCCCGATCTCGAGGACGACATCCTCGAGTCGTATGAGGAACACCACGTCGCGGACATCTTGGTTACCGAACTGGCGGCCATGAAACCCGAGGACGAACGTTTCACCGCCAAGGCCACCGTGCTGATCGAGAACGTCGACCACCATATCGACGAAGAAGAAGACGAATGGTTTTCCAAAGTTCGAGAAAAGTTGGGGCGCAAACAGTTACAGGATATCGGCGCGAAAATGATCGAACTGCGGAAGAAGGCCCCCGCCTCACCCGCCCAACCCTCGGCGCTGAAGAAGACCGTGGACGCGGTCATTTCCTGAGTCGGCCGGGTGCCGCCTTCGCGCGCCTGGGCTGTGGACGAGCTAGCAACAACAGATCGGCCCGCGATCGGTTTGACGATGCCGTCGGCGTGCCCGACCGCCTGATTCGCCACATCCTGATTCGACACCGTTCCGGCGGGGTCCTGCGGATCCGATCATCTGGTCGACACGGGCTATCGGATCGAGGAGGTTCTCATGCATCTGTTTTCACACCGACAGCGGCAACCTCGACAGGCGCGGGGTGATGACCCGCGTGCGCCCTCGGTCGCTGTCACGGTGCCGGTGGCGCCCGGTGATGTCTTCGATGTTCTCGCCGACGGTTGGTTGTACGCGCTTTGGGTGGTCGGCGCTTCCCATATCCACGATGTCGATGACACCTGGCCCAGCGTCGGCGCCCGCATTCATCATGGCGTGGGGCCGTGGCCGATGACACTGCATGACGTCACCGAAGTGCTCGCCGTCGATCCGCCCCACAGCCTTGAATTGAGGGCCAGATCCTGGCCGGTCGGCTCGGCGTGGATTCGGATCGCCCTGCAACCGGGCGAGGACGGGTCCACCGCGATTCAGATGTCGGAGCGGGTCAGCGGTGGACCCGGTCGGCTCCTTCCGGACGCGGCTCAGAAGCTGCTGCTGACACCCCGTAACAACGAATCGCTGAAGCGTTTGGCCGATATTGTCGTCGGAAGGGCAGACGCCGACCGGCAGACCCACGGCTAGCACCATACGGATGTCACCTCGCCCACTACTGCCACAAAGTTACGGCGCTGACGGCGACTCAGCACAATACCGATCAGATGCAACAGTAGATATCTGTGCCGCCAGCCCGATTGCAGGTCGCGGCATGCCGGGCCTGCCGTCCCCCCAATTTCAGAGGTGGGTTTAGGCGACGCTGCCGCCCCGCCACCATTACCTGCGACGCTCACCTGCATCGTTCCTGCCCCGGGCGGGGCGATCGAGGTGATCTGGCTGGCCGAATCAATCGTGAACGAAGTCGCCGTGCCACCGAATCGCACCGTCAGTGGACCGGTGAAGTTCCGGCCGGTGATCACGACAGTGTTGCATCCCTCCGCCGGTCCCGATGCCGGTGACGTCGGGGACCACGACGTACACGAACGACCCCGGAGTTGGCGCCGCCCGGGGCGGTCACGGTGACCACGACGATCTCGGTTTCCGCCGGTGAGACGCCAGTATCTGGGTGCCACAGCTCGATGTCTCGACTGCGCGACCCGTACTGCATGCCCTGTTGACCCGCCGATGCGCTCAGTGAGCCAGTTGATCGGCTCGCGCCCAAGACCTATGTTCAGGCAAAGCGGTGGCGATCGACTCGAAAGCGGCTCCGAGGGTTGTGGCGCTTTCGATGCCGTCGAACTCGTCGGTGATCCCGGCGGTTTGCAGCGCCTGCTGGCCTGCTGGGATGTAGGCGATGGCTTTGAGGTGGCGGTGGGCTTCCTGCAACAGCACAGTGAGTTTCGGGTGCGGCAGGGTTGCTGCGATGAGCAGGGCGTCGAATTCGATGGAGCGGGCGGTGTCGAGGGTGCGTGAGATCGGAATCTTGTTCTGCCGAGTGCCGAGTTCTCCGCCGTGCCCGGCGATGACCAGTGCGGTCATCGACTGATCGGTGATGGCGTTCACTGTGGCGGCCAGGTCCGCCAGATCGGTGGCGTCGTCAGCGAGGATGCCGATGATCCGACCGTCAACGGGCCAGCGTGAACCGATCTGTGTCAGCGCCGCGGAGGTGGTGGGATCGGAATGCTCGTTGACCTTGGCGCGCACGGTGATACCGAGGTTGGCCGCGACGGTGCGCGCGAGTTGTTCGTCGATGTTGCGCAGGACGCCGACTGTTCGTTCCTTGATGGCCTTCTCATAGCATTTGCCGAGTTCGAAGCTGTAGGCCTCGGCGACGTGCTGCTGCTCGATCGGGGTGAGGCTGGCGTAGAACATGCGCGCACCGCTGTAGTGGTCGTCGAAACTCGCAGGCGCTTCACGGACCTTGGTGCCCTCGACCGGCTCGGGATACTCGATGAGCGCTTCGCCCGGTCTCGCGGTGAACGGGCAGCCGCCGTCGAGACTGTTGGGCCGGTAGGGAGCCACCCCGGAATGCACCGCAGTCTGGTGCATGCCGTCGCGGAGCATGTCGTTGACCTCGGCGTGGGGTCGGTTGATCGGCAGTTGCGCGAAATTAGGTCCGCCGAGCCGCGTGATCTGGGTGTCGATGTAGGAGAACAACCTGCCTTGGAGCAGCGGGTCGTTGGTGAGGTCGATACCGCGCACCAGGTGGCCGGGATGGAACGCGACCTGCTCGGTCTGGCTGAAATAGTTGGTCGGGTTGGCGGTGAGGGTCATCGTGCCGATGATCTGGACAGGTGCCAGTTCTTCTGGAACGAATTTGGTGGGGTCGAGCAGGTCGATCCCTTCGAAAGTCTGGTCCTCGATGTCGGGAAAGACCTGGACCCCGAGATCCCATTCGGGGAACGCGCCCGCTTCGATGGCATCTGCCAGATCGCGTCGGTGCATGTCCGGATCGACGCCCGCCGCGATCTGCGCTTCTTCCCACAGCAGCGAGTGCACACCCAGCTTGGGCTTCCAGTGCAGTTTCACCAGAACGGTTTTGCCGCGCGCGTTGACGAAGCGGAAGGTGTGGACGCCGAAACCCTCCATCATCCGGTAGGAGCGGGGCAGCCCGCGGTCGGACATGTTCCACAGGGTGTGGGCGGTGGTTTCGGTGTGCAGGGACACGAAGTCCCAGAAGGTGTCGTGGGCGCTTTGCGCTTGGGGGATCTCCCGGTCGGGGTGTGGTTTGGCGGCGTGGATGATGTCGGGGAACTTGATGCCGTCCTGGATGAAGAACACCGGGATGTTGTTGCCGACCAGATCCCAGATGCCGTCGTCGGTGTAGAACTTGGTGGCGAATCCGCGGGTATCGCGCACCGTGTCCGCGGAGCCGCGCGATCCCAGCACCGTCGAGAAACGCACGAAAACCGGTGTCTGCTTGCCCTTCTCGAATACCGAGGCACACGAGATCTTCTGCGCGGCCCCGTTGGCGACGAACACCCCGTGCGCAGCCGCGCCCCGCGCGTGCACCACACGCTCGGGAATCCGCTCGTGGTCGAAGTGGGTGATCTTCTCGCGGAGATGGTGATCCTGCAACAGGACCGGCCCGCGCGGCCCCGCCTTGAGAGAGTGATCGGTGTCGGCGAGCGGGGTGCCGTTCGCGGTCGTCAAGCGGGCGCCACGCGGGGCGACGGCGTCCTCGCTGTCGCTGGACTCCGTACCGGTCGGGGTTCTCGGGTCGGGTCCGCGCTGATCGGGTTTGGGTGGCAGCGGTGTGCGCGGGCGAGTCGGCTCCTTGATCGAGGGGGGTTCGCTACTCGGTGCGCCCGGGACGGTCGGCTGCTTCTCGGCATCGGGTCGACGCGCTGAGGGGGACATCGCGAAACCTCCTGTACTCGATTCGGCCCGAACTGAGGACGTCGATCCGCAAGAGCGTGTACCGGCACCGCTCAGGTCACAGCCACTGGACTGGCCTGCTATACCCCACGCGCTCCTGACCAAACACCGACCTCTACTCCTCTCACCTGCATGGATAGGCTCCACAGCACATCTTCGAGGCGACCGCGGGTCCGAAAGTCGACCCGGTGCATCCGATGCGGACTCGTCGAAGCCGCGAGCAAGGAAGCCGCTGTGGAGAAAGCGCGTGCCGAGTCGACGAAGCCCGCCAAGCCGCCCACCAGCAAGACCGCTGAACGACGCCGCCCGTCAAACCCGACGAAAGGGGCGCGGGGCGACCACTCACCCCGCGCCCCTTTCCCATCGGCGGCGATCGTGAGGAAATTGTTTGGCCGGGACCGGTTTGCCGGCCGGAAAACGGTGAAGTCCGCATCTGCGGGTGGGGAAGATGGACCAAGGAGAACAGCTATGTCGGATCCGGAGATATCCAGTGACCACGGCCGGGCTGCGGCCTATCCGGGCGACGGGAATTTCCCCGACCACGCGCGCACCTCGCGCAGCCACGCCGGTGAAGGAATCCAGGACGGCTACAACGTTCCCGGCATCGTGCTGTGGGCGCTGGGCATCGTCGCGTTGGGCCTGGCCCTGACCGCAGCGGCATACGGATTCAACGGGTGGGCGATCATCGCCGCGATCGTGTGCGCGATCGCCATCCTCACCGGCACAGGATGGCTACTGCTCGAACACCGCCGCATCAAAAACAAAGAAGGACTCGCCCTGACAGACCAAGCAGGGCACTGACCACACCGAAACCGACGCGCCCCAGGAAGCCGACGGCTCGGCCGCAGCCTGCTCGAAGGGCTGATCGTGCTCAAAGATCTGTTCCAGCAGGGCATGGCGGTGAGGATCCTGGCGGGCATCGCTGCTGGCGAACGCACCGAACGCAGCCTCACCCTGGCCCTGGCTGAGGACCGGCGCCGCGACTTCGTCCCCAAGACCCGCGGCGGCCTCGAGGCCGCTGGCCGCCGCGGCCGAAAAGGCGGACGACCCACCGTCGACGACGACGACAAGAGACGCGCGATTCTGGTCCGCCGCGCCGAAGGACAATCCCTGCGCGAGATCGCCCGCGGCGGTCGAGATCAGTCTGCCCGTGTTTGTACGGTGTGGTGAAAACCGCCGAACTCGGCACCGATCCCGTGCCGGGGCGTCTTTAGTGGATTCCGAGGTCAGCCGTCGTCTCGCCGACGCCGATCTCGTACGCGGTGATGGTTCGTACCGGAGCCTGGTGGTAGTCGGCAGGAATGGATAGGGAAACAGGCCAGAAGCCGGAGCCGGTTGTAGGCGAGGACCAGCGTGAACGGCCCTCCCCCGATACTCCGGGAGCGGTAGGCTCTTTCCGGTTCTGGTTCGACGACCATCGTTGGGAATGGTCGGAAGAGATCTGGCACCTCTACGGCTACGAACCCGGTGAGATGACCCCCACTACCGAGTTGCTGCTGGCCCACAACCACCCCGACGACCGTGCCGCGGTCGCTGACGCCCTCGCGGCCGCGGTACGCGATCACGGGGCGTTCGGCAGCCATCACCGCGTCATCGACACCGCGGGGGTCCATCACCAGGTGATGGTGGTGGGCGACGGAATGTTCGACGCGACCGGGACCGTGGTCGGCACGCAAGGCTATTTCATCGACTTGACCGCCAGCATCGCCACCTACGGGCGAGAAGCACTCGATGAGGTACTGCCCGACCTGGTGACCTCACGCGCGGACATCGAGCAGGCCAAAGGAATTCTGATCCTGGCCTATGGACTCAGCCCCGAGCAGGCGTTCGCGACACTGCGGTGGCGATCTCAAGAGACCAACGTCAAACTCCGGACCTTGGCGCGGCGTCTGGTCGCCGCAGCCAGAGCGCTACGCGGAGGACCTCCCCGGCAACGACTACAGATGGACCATATTCTGCTGAGCCTGCACGAATACCTGGATCCACCCGATGACCAGACCTGACCGCAAGGGGCAAGGTTCTTGCCCGTTGGCCGGGCCGATGAGCGGGCGACCGCAATCATCCTGATCTGGTGCTCGCCCTGGCCGAGGTAGGTTGCTCCTCGCGGGGGACCCCGAGGCATGCGAGGGCCGGGCCTCACGCAGCGGTGGTGTGGACTCGTGGCTGCCGGGTCCGGTGATCGAGTCCCATGACTTGTTCCCACCAGTCGTCCAGGGGGCTCGGGTCGGGCCAGGTGACGGGCTGTTCCTCGGTATCGATGTCCTCGCGTTGCGGGTAGTCGGTCATGAGCGTGTTTCCTTCGCCGGATTCACCTACATCCCGGGCTGCCCGTGATCAGGGTCGCACCCGGCTCGAACTGGGAACATCTTCTTTCGACACGGATCGAACCTCGTATCCGGGCCGTGTTGCTGCTTGTTGTGCATCCGCCTGAGCATCCGGGTGCGCGCGCAGGCGGTCGTTGTCGGCGTGTAGTCCGAAGCTGAGGTCTTCGAGGTCGAGGATGCGTGCGATCCCCGCCAGGTTCACCCCGGCCGCGGCCAAGGCGGCGATGCGTCGCCGCCGGGCAAGGTCGTCGTTGCTGTAGCGGCGGGTCCCGCCATCGCTGCGAGCAGGGGTGAGCAGGCCGTGACGTTCGTACAGGCGCAGACTCTGGACTCCGATCCCGGCCAGTTCCGCGGTAACCGAGATCCCGTACACAGCCTGCCCGGAGTCCGGCAGATGCGAATCTTGCGGCACAGCAGTCCCTTCCCTTCACCCATCCACACGTTCCAACAGGTTTCCTATTCTAGGGGCTTGCACTCATATGTCCAGAGTGGTAAAACAAATCTATGCCGGATAACAGAGGTTATCTGGATCTACCACAGAGATTGGAGTGTTGGAGGTGGCGACCATGCTGATGCGTACCGATCCCTTCCGTGATCTGGACCGACTCACGCAGCAGGTGTTCGGCACAGCGGCCCGTCCCGCGACGGTGCCGATGGATGCCTGGCGCGACGGTGAGCAATTCCGGGTAGAACTCGACCTTCCCGGCATCGACCCGGACTCGCTGGACCTGGACATCGAACGCAACGTCGTGACCGTACGAGCCGCACGCCCGGACCTGGACTCGGGCCGGTCGATGATCGCCGCGGAACGACCCCGCGGAGTGTTCAGCCGTCAGTTGTTCCTCGGCGAGGGCCTCGATACCGACAACATCACCGCCGACTACACCCACGGAGTACTGCGGTTGAGCATCCCGGTGGCCGAGAAGGCCAAACCCCGCAAGATCAAGATCGGCCACAGCGACACCGGCCGACAGCAGACCATCGACGTCTGAGGCCTGCCCCCCGTCCCTTCGTATCCGACGCTCCTGTCCTGGGGGTGGCGGCGTCATGACTACGAAACTCGACACGTCCCCCTTCGGCGATGTCGAACCGGTGCTGGATCTGCTCGACCCAGACCTGGAAACGTTGTTCGACGAGGTCGAGCAGATCCTGCGCCGCACCCGCACCGAAACAGTGGCCACCGCGGCCAGACTCCGGGCCCAGCGAGATCCCCGTTGCGGGCATCCGCCCCGCGGTGGTCACGAGATCGACATCCCGAGGCCGGGCGGGCGCGCCCCAGCGCGGGCCTCCGACGCGCCGGGCCGATGAACCGAATACAGTGCGACCCTTCCGAATACCGATGTGAGCCCGAGGGAAGCGAGGTGATGGCCCGTATCGCAGACGAGTCACGTTGTTGTTCCCTTCGTGGTGTGGGTCCGGGCCTGCAACCGGACCCACACCTTCTGCTGCCCCGCGGTACCAACTCGACATCGCCGCTGTCACCGACCGCATCGAGCAATCCTGGATCTCCCGACATCCGATGATGACTACTCTCTGCCCTGCTGACTTCTCCCCGCCGACACTGGCGGAACCGTCCCAGTGACGCCATGGGGTGGTGGCCTGGTTCAACGCCGAAAAGGGGTTCGGCTTCATCCATCCCGACGACCACACTGCCGCGGTGTTCGTCGAATACACCAGCATCGAAGCCACCGGCTACCGGACCCTCACCGCCGGCGACCCGGTCGTATTTACCGCCACCGCCACCACCCGCGGGCCCGAAACCGTACGAGTACGCCCCTACCGACACGCCACAGTCCAGCCGCAACCCCGGCCATCCGATTCGAAACGACCTTCGTGATGACGCTGCAGCACACACCCCATTGCGTTCTGATCCTGCTCACGGCCCTGACCGTGCTGGCCGCTCTCGACGCGCCAGCGACGGTCCTGCTGGCACTACCCCCGCTGACAGCCGCCACGATCACGGCACTACTGCTACACCAACCCTCGGCCGATCCCCCGCGCCGATCGAGGAATTCCCGTCGACGAGGTAGCCCCTCATAACTGTCTAGCGGGCCCGACCACGTGCGTGCTTCCGAATCACTCCGAATCACTCGCAGGCACAGCCGCGCTCATCGAGAGGTGAACGTGGCAGCGGCCTTGTCAGGGTGGTGAAACGATGGGGCGTCGAGACCGGGCCGGGGAGTCCGGTCCCGACGGCCAGCGCGCGTCGTCCCGTCCCGCCGTTCACCGGAGCTCCGTGACCCAAACTCTGTCGCTTTGCACCCCGCATCGGCCGGTCTCCCATCGCATGGATCAGTCGGACTACCCGCGCACTCTCGAAGATAAACGCGCACACTAGCCGAAAAAAATCTGTAGCGGCAAGGGTAGACATTGTGCCGGGAGGGGGTTAATGTCGCTGTCGTTGCAGAGGACAAGGGCCGAATGGCCGGGCAGGTGAACTGCCCGGAAGACCCAAGAGTTCGACCGTCCCCTCCGGCGGAGAAGAGAATCCGGTGCACTCGGCCGGTCCGCCGGAGGGGATGAGGAAATACCCCGTAGACGCAGGTTGGTTCGATCAGGGAGGTGGCTTACTGCATCAGTTACTCGACTCTTCCGTGCCCGAGGATCGGGCGCCTTGTTCGCCGCCGACCCGTCCGGTCGGCGAACAGAGCAAAATCTGAATCCCCCTTCGTAAGTTCATGGGCCCCGGCGCACTGTGCGCCGGGGCCTGTCGGTGTTGAAACCTCGAGAGGTGTTGTGGACCCAGCGAACCCGAAACCCGACAGCGGCGCGTCGGCTGCTGATCGGCTCGATGACGAGCACTATCGCGCCTACAGCATGGGCAGGGCCGCGGAGATCCTCGGTGTCACCGCGGCGTTCCTGCGCAGCCTCGGCGCCGCCGAACTACCGGCCCCGCAACGCTGCGAGGGCGGGCACCGCCGCTACTCCCGCTACCAACTTCGTCTGGCCGCCCGCGCCCGCGAACTCCTCGACCGGGGCACATCACTGGAAGCGGCGTGCCGGATCATCGAGTTGGAAGACCAACTCGCTGTGGCCGTCGAACTCAACGCCGAACTGACCCGACAGAATCCGACCGGCGACCCAGCGGTTCGTATGCTTGCAACAGTTCTCGGCCCTCGTCCGAGAGTCGGTAGCCGTTCGGGCCGTTTTCGAAGAGGTGTCGGCTGCCGCTATCAGCGACACACGGGTTCCGGCTCGTCGCTGCGCCTGAGTCATCGCAGCTTCGTCGCGCTGCCCATGAGGGCTCCCCGCCGACAAAGGCGCCGACCGCTGGCTATGCCAAGGGAAAGTTGGCTGACATCGAGATGTCGCTTCTCACGATGAACACTTGCGACCGCGGTGAGCGTCGCCAGCCGTGGCAGCGGCGGCAGTGCGCGACCGAGCGCCCTTCGGGCTGATCATCGATGGCGGCCCTATCGTTTTCCTTCGGCGCTGACGGTTTCGTTGCGAGTGTGGCCCGACCGAGCGGCATCGGCGGCCGACTACGGGTTCCGGCTTCCGATCAGCAGGCGCGCCGATGACGTCGAGCATTGCACCTGGCAGATTGAAGGCATGGCATCCAACACTGAAAAGTATCTGCTGAGCAACGGGACCGACGATCGTGTGTCGTTGTTCCACGACGGCAGGGTCAAAGTGTGGTCGCCCTCCCACCTATGGGAAATCGTCGAATCCGGTCGACACAACGCGTTGGGCCAGTCCGTGCGGATCGCAGTGGGACGGACACTCCAGGTCAAGGGGCCGACAGCCGCCCGTGAAAAGCTGCATTTCACCGCCTCGACAGATTCGGCGCTCGGTGATGCCGAGGCAGCAACCATCGCTGGCGACAACGGAACCTTTGTGGTCTTCCACCACGACGGCTCGGTCACCGTCGGAAACGACGGTCGAGACATCGAAGAGACCGTCAACACCGGCCGTGAAGGACTCGCCGGCACCGAGTCCGGCCGCGGAGGCTCGGTGATGGTCTTCTTCGCGGGAACCTACCGGCCCAGAACCATCCGCAGCAGCGACTACCAAGTCAACATCCCCGAAAACAGGCGACGAGGCCGCGGACAACACCCGGACGAACACGAGATCCGAGAAGGCAAGATCGGACGGCCACGCAGACCCGTCTCCTGAACATTCAGCCCGGTCGATCCCAGGTAAGGCAAAGTCCCTGCGGCTGCCCCGGGATATGAGCCGGGGGTGGGCGCTGGGGTCTGGTGGAGTGAGTGTCCGCTTCCTGCATCCAGTGGTTGTGCTTTGAATCATGCTGCCCCGGTGTGTGATGCACCGCTCGGACCGTGATTCGGTGGCCGGGGGCCGGGAATTCCCCACCCATGTTCGAGAAGGAGTCGACGTTACCGATCACAGAGGTTGTCACGCCCGCGGCGACGGGCAGTTTCCGGTTCTGGTTCGCCGATCACCGCTGGGAATGGTCCGACGAGGTCGCCGCAATCCACGGGTACGCACCCGGACAGGTCGATCCGAGCACCGAGTTACTGCTGTCACATAAACATCCCGACGACCGCAACGAGGTCGCCGAAACTCTGGCCACAGTGCTCGAGACCGGACTGCCGTTCTCGAGCCGCCACCGCATCATCGACACCGCCGGCCGACTCCACCACGTCCTGGTCGTCGGCGACCAACTCGAAGACGCCGAGGGCGCGGTCATCGGAACAGCCGGGTTCTATATCGACGTCACCACCACCGTCGCCGCCGAACGCCGAGACATCATCGATGACGAACTGCCCGACATGCTCGCCGCACGAGAAACCATCGAGCAAGCCAAGGGTGCGTTGATGGCGATCTACGGCATCAACGCGCAACAGGCGTTCTCGGTACTGGTGTGGCGATCGCAGGAAACCAACACCAAACTCCGTGTCCTGGCAGAAAAATTCCTCGCGGAAGTCGCAGGTTTGCGCGGCGCGGAGACCCGCACCCGCACCCGCACCCGTTTCGACCATCTACTGCTGACCCTGCACGACCGAGTCTGACCGCTTCCGCCCGCTCGGGGACGGCTACTGCTGATCGTCGAGACCGAGCGAATCGGCGATGTCGAACGGGATTTCCTGGTCGAACTGGTCGGCATACTGGTCCCACACGGCCAATACCCGGTCGGCGATCTTCTGGAAATGAGCGGACTCGACGGCGACCTCTACCGCGGTGGCCATCTCGGTGCGAGTGGGTTCGCTCCACAGTCGGCTCAAATACACATCGGCGCTATCGCGGTAGGTCGCGAGTCCGCGTACTTGATCGCCGCCCAACGCAGGCACCCAGGCCGGGGAAATGTCTGTCGCGCAGACCGCGCCGGTCAAATGGGCGCGCAGCAACAGGAATTCCAGCAGTTCACGGGCCTGGATGTGAAAGCTCTCCACCGCGGCCTCACGCAGCAACGGGCCCACCCCCTCGACCCCCAGCACTCCGGGCAACCCGGCCACCATCTGCGCCGCCCGCCGCGATTGAACAAGGCGCGCCTGCTGCGCCGCCTCGCTCGGAGGACCATTGACCATCGCCGAACCATTCACCACCCCAGTCTCCCAGACATCGGGGTCGCCGGATATCGCGATCCGCGCTATGTCTACGCGGCGTCCGCGCCCATCACACTGCCCTCGCGGCGACATACCCCGCCGGTGTTCGGGCTGGCGGGACAGCGGCCCGCCGATCGGCCCGCCGACCCGGCGGCGCTGCGGAACAGACGCGCAACGCTGGAATCTCCTGTGGCGCGGGGCATTGACGATTCTCGCGTTGTACTCGGCTGGAGCCGGTCACCGACGTGCGCAGCCACCTGGTCACCGGCCACCGCCCTGCTGGCCGCTGATCCGACATTGGTGCCGTGGCCCCGAACCGGCAGACGGTACGTTGCACCAGACCCGGGCCTGGCTGTTCACCGACGAGCGGCCGCTACCCGCCGACATCGAGCGGTTCCTCGACGCGGGCGAACCATCGGTGCTCATGGGATTCGGCAGCACGCCCGCGCCCGGTGGTGCCGTGCCCGCGGTCGCCACAGCGGCCCGTGCGCTCGGCAGACGACTGATCGTGGCCGGTGGCTGGGCCGAACTCACATCCTGCGCAAACGTGCCCACGCCGACCACCGCCTCGTCGAGATCGCCGCCGAGGCCGCGGCGATGATCGGACCGCTGCTGTTCGCCGAGTCCGAGGCTTTCGCTCGACGTGAGGAAGGCTCACGCCTGGTCGACCAAATCGAAACCCTCTGGGAAGCCAACAGCAACCCATCGACCTCAACCCGATGGTGTCGGCCACGCGCCGGTGGGCAACAGGCCAACTGATCAAAGCCGCCGACACTACAGCCCACCACACCCTCACCAACACTGTGCGGGTCCTCGTGCCCGACCACCCTGGCACCCTGCTCTCCCGCAACAACCTCGCGTTTGCCCACGAGTCCACGGGCAGGCTCGATGAAGCCATCGTGCTCCACGAACAGAACCTCACCGATCGCGAGCAAGCACTCGGACCGGACCACCCCGACACCTTGGCCTCGCGCAACAATCTCGCCGCCGCCTACAACTCTGCGGGCGCGCCTAGCCGAGGGACCTGGCAGCTGATGTGCTAGGCCGTGGGTGTCCGAGATCTTTCCCGTTGCCGACATTTCGCGGTGACCAAGCCCGATCCGGAAATCGCCAGGTCGTCGGATCGGGCTCGTTCGGTGTCGAGAACAATGTCGCCGACAGCGGCCCGGGGCTGATCACCGTGATTCTCGCGATCCGCCGACCGGCCGAATCGTTGCTGCCATGGCACGGTGTCAACGCCGGATGTCGGCGGATCGATCCGAATGACCCGCTGCTGTATCGACGATCGCCTGGCCACACCGCCCACGCGACCGTGCGTCACACACCTATCGCCATCAAGAACCGGGTGAGCCGATGCCGGTATCGAATTTCGCGCCGGGGTCATTCTGGAGCCCCGCCGAACCCTGCTCGGGTCTCGCGCAGCAGGACCCGCCGGTACCAGTCCGGATCCGAGACCCCCGATGCGGCCTCGAACGCACGGATCGTGTTCGCGCGTTCGGTGTAGGCCCACCCGAGCTGGCGCTCGGATCCGGTCAGGTCCGGCCATCCGGCCGCGCGGGCCGCGGTGACGTCAGCGTTGTCGAGGCCATCGTGAGTAGTCATACCGTCGATGGCGCAGTCGACCACGACATCCGGGCACAAGGGGTGCGCGAAATGTGATTCGTCGAGACAGAGCAGATTCCGGTCCGTCTTTGGGGCCGGGCGTGTTGCCCGTAGGGTTGTGCGTCCTGGCTGACCTGCGGCTGCTCTACGTCGACGACTCCGGTGTCGAGAACACCGGCTGCATCGGCTGGATCGTCTTCGGCTGGCTGGACTGCACTCACGAGGCGTGGCGTGGTGGGCGTGCCTGCACGATCTGCTGGAGATGCGAAAAGAGCTGTACCGCAAGCTTAGGTCACCGGCTACACGGTGCTCACCGACGACCTCGGCCCCTACGCCTATCTCGGCATCGCGATCGGCGCACGCCGCCGCGGCGGCGTCGCCAGGGGTACACATCGGGCGGAGTCCCCGACCTGTTCGGGTGGGGTTGTCGCTGACCGTGTTTGGCTGTTCGACGGAGGCCGCCCGGGCGATCGAGGTCGATCGTCCGGGCGGGCTTCATCCGATGATGCTCGGGGGCTCAGTCGCCGTAGGTGAGGTTCCCGGCGGCTTGGATGAGCTTGCCCGCGATGTGCAGGTCCCCGTTGGAGTCGAGGATGGCGATGATCTTCTTCTCGGTTCCGTGATAGGTGGTGAAGAAGATCTTGTCCGCCTCCTGGGTGTTGCTGAAGTTGGTGTTGACCGACAGTTCGATGCTGTTCGGCGACCCGATCAGCACATCCTTCTTCCTGGGCTCCGCCGGATAGCGCTGGTTCTGCCGCAACGCCACCCGACCGTTCGGGTCGCCCTGGGTCCAGTCACTGGCGACGCCGAGATCCAGATCAGCCATGTTCACTCCTCCTCCCGCCCGAAGAATCACCTCGGGCGCACAACGAACTCTCCGCAATCGATTCGAAGAGCACAAAAACCACGCGAAAACCCGAGCGGCGAATATCGATGAGTCATGCATTCGTAACCATCGAAAAGCAGACCGTCCCCCTGTTCGCCGTAGGATTCCCTGCGCGGCAAATACGAGCCTATGCGTGTCTACGTGCAGTTTTCTGGACTATGGGCCGATCGGAGGCAAGAGCAACATTTATACACACCATCGCTTCACATCGGCAGAAATATTCCGGATACGGACCGGTCGCATTCCTTGGTAATCAAAGGATTACCAAGCCTGTCGAATTCGAGTGGGAGCCGCTCGAGAAACTGCCCAGGGACTCGACCGAAGTGTGCACCGGATCGGGGGAACCAGCCCCGGGGGTGGACAACGCAGCATCACTCGACCGGGTTCGCGCTGGGCCCGCGGTGGACGCCAGCACCGGTCATGGCGCGGACCTAATCGGTCGGATAACCCGCCACCGAGATGCCCCTGTGTCGACAGAACGGGCTCTGGCACAAATTGCGTGTGCGCCGTGAGGCGCTGTGTTTCGCATGGAGGTGAGACCTTCGTCGTCGGCCTGTCTTAGCGGGTAGACGGAGTTGAGGGCAGCCTGATCCGGGTGGTGCCGGGGAGGGCGGGAGCAGCCCTGACAAAGCCCGGACGTGGTCAGTACTGCCAGATGGTGCGGGTCCGGCGAACGAGATGAAGAGGAGGACGCGAGGAACCAGCGTTGTTACGTCCCTTTATGTGCCGCCTGCTCGAACCTGTCGGATCCGGCAGAAGCGGCGCGCACCTACCACTTTCGTAGTGGTCGGGGAACTCCTGGATCGGTTTACGAAAGCCGGTCCGGAGGCCACGAGGAAGGTCTACGGCGTATTCGTGGCGACGCCGCAGGGACACAGTTGCATCCGACGATTACCAGCACACTGATCGGCAACAGCATCACCGCAGCCGCCGAAGGCGAATAGCCGAGCAGCCGCACTGGGATTCGAGTTCCCTGTTCGCAGTAGTGGCGGCCCGGCGTCGGTTGAGGGTGCCGAGCGCGATATCGCGCGCGTGCACGAGGTTGTCGAGTCGGCACTCGAGAAGTCCGGTCTGGCATGGACTTTCATCCGCCCGGGCATGTTCGCCACGAACACCCTGTGGTGGTGGCAGCGCTCGATCCGGGATACCGGCGGGTTCGCGTGCCCTATCCCGACGCGCGCACCGCGCCCGTGCACGAGCGGGACCTCGCCGCGCTGGCGGTGGCCGCGCTGACCGAACCAGGACACGAGCGTCGCGTCCACACCGTGCCGGGCGCACATGCGCTGATCGTGCGCGAGCAGGTGGCGGCGATCGGCGCGGCGATCGGTCGCGAGATCGCAGTGGAGGTGATCCCCGTCGATCACGCTCGGGCGGAGATGTATCGGATCATGCCCGCGCTCGCCGTCGACACCACCCTGCGCGCGTGGGAGGCCGGAATCGACAGCGCCCCGCAAGTTTCGAAAATCGTCGAGGAGTTCACCGGTCGACCCGCGCACACTTTCGAGCAGTGGGCGCGAGACCACGCGGCGGACTTCTGCTGAGAGCTCGGCCTCGCCCGATCGGCAAGGCGGCGAAGATCGGGTTGTGGACCCAGTTCAGCATGCGTTCGGCGTCGTACTTCCCGGCCGACCAGGAGACCACCCGCCAGCCACGCGGCGGTTACCGGATTGTTGTCGATCTCGGCGAGCAGTGCGGCAAAGGCCTCCTTCCGTCGGCCTGCTGGGATCGAACTCATCGGCATCGGGTCCGGACAGAGTGGTGACCCATCTCTACGGTGACCGCATTCGCGGCTACTTCGACACCTCGACGCGGCGGTGGCCTTTGGCGTATTTCGGCAATACGCGGAATATGGAATTCAGCCAATCATTTCGGCGTTGGATAGTGACTTGCCGGAACCGGTCGGTGCGTCGCCGCAAGCCATGGACCCGATCGAGGATTGCCTGATGTTCGGGGGCGAGGTCGGCGGGGTTGGTCATGATCCAACTGACGAATTTCCGGACTGGTGGTGGCTTGCTCGGATTCGCCGAGATCATGGTCGAGCGGCGCGGTCGAGATCTCGAACGGTGGATGGCCGCAGTCGATGTCGACGATCAACCAGCAGTGCACTCGTTCGTCAGAGGTCTACGCCGTGACCGAGACGCCGTCGTCGCGGGCCTGACCATGTCCTGGAGCAGCGGAACGGTCGAAGGGCATGTCAACCGCATCAAGATGCTCAAACGGCAGATGTTCGGCCGCGCCAAGACCGACCTGCTCCGAAAGCGAATCCTGTTGAGCAAGTGACCAACCTGCGGATCCGCGATCACGAAATTTGTGCCAGATCCAGGATTGGCGCGCCGTTGACAACCGGTTCCCTCCAAATGCCCGAGAGCAGGGTGTGGTCCATCGCCGTAGCGCAGCAGTGCCGCGAAAACGGTGACCACCGATCAGGTTCCCCGAGGGTGAACATGCTGCCGTGCAGTTGGATCGGAGCCATCAACAGCGCCATTTCGCGCCAGCTCAGGGCGCAAGACTGCCTTTGTGTCGCTGGCGGTACGCCGCTGACTTGGCGCGGGTGCCACAGATATCCATCCCACACCAACGGCGGTTGCCTCCACGGGAACGGTCCACGAACAGACGCGTGCAATCGGTTCCGCCGCATTCACGCAGCCGGGCATGCTCCTCGCCACCGACCGCCTCGATCGCGGACCGCGCGACGGTGGCCAGCACGTTGTCCAGATCACCCTCCCGAACTCGGTGTGCCACCTCGAGTAGTCGGGTCTTGACCGGTGGAACCGCCGCGAACTGGTTGACCACCCGACGGTCGGCCTCGGGAAGCTCAGCACCGCGCGCACATGCCACCCCGCACTGATAGATCGCCTCCCGTAGCTGCAACGCACTATCGAAACTCGCGGCGTCGATCTTCGGAACCACATCCAGCAATGCGCTGGCCGCGATCCACTGCGCCAGATCACCAGGTGCGCTCAGTCGTTCCAGCGGCGCCGACTCGCGGTACATCCGTGTACCCGCGAAATCCAACGCAACGTTGTCACTGACGAACTCGAACTCCACGCGACCATCTTAGAGGGTGACAACCTGTTGAACAATCCGTATGCGCGTTTCCTCTACATCGTCGACCAGGATGGGCCATCTCAGTTCGTCACCCTCTTGACAGGTGATGCAATCTGGGGTGATCCTCGATCGAACATCGCGACACCGCGTGGAGAGGCCCGATGAGCGAATCCACACGTACGGCCCCCGACCACTCCGACCACTCGAACACGGCGACGACCGCGATCACCTATGCCGTCCCGGCCACCTTCGTCCTGGCCTGGAGTTCGGCCTACATCATCGGTGCCATCGGGATCGACTCCACTCCCCCGTTCACGCTCACCTTCCTCCGGTTCGCACTCGCTGCCCTCGTCATGCTCGCCATCGCTGTCGGCACCCGCGCGTCCTGGCCCCGCACCCTCGCGGAGGCCGGGCACATCCCCGTCGCGGGCGTGCTCGTACAAGCAGTCCAGTTCCTCGGCGTCTTCGCCGGCATCAACGCCGGTGTACCACCGGCGATCTCGGCGCTCGTCCTCGGCATGAATCCCGTCCTGACCGCTCTGCTCGCCCACCGATTCCTCGGCGAACGGACCACCGCCCGGCAACGTTGGGGTTTCGCGCTCGGTGTCGTCGGCGTCGTCCTGGCCGTCGCCAACGGATTGCGCTGGTCGACACACATATTCACCGGCATCGGCTTCACCGTGATAGCGGTGCTCGCCATCAGCGGCGGCACCGTGTACCAGAAGCGGTTTTGCCCGTCCATGGATCTGCGCAGTGGCCAAGCCCTTCAACTGGGTGCCTCCACCGTCGTTGCCGGACTGTGCGCTATCACCTTCGAGCATCCACACACCACCGACCCCCGCACCCTGGGACTGAGCGTCACCTGGCTCGCCCTGGTCAACTCCATCGGCGCAGTGAGCCTTTTGTACGTGATGATCCGGCGAGGACAGGCCGGACGCGCCAGCAGTTTGTTCTTCCTCGTTCCCTCGGTCACTGCGGCAATGTCGGCCCTGACCCTGCACCAGCCCCTGGCGGCACTCGCGATTGCCGGGTTCGCAGTCTCCGCCACCGGCGTCGCGTTGGCAAGCTTTCGCAGCTCACATCGCCCAGAACGGTGAGATCGCGAGTATTCGGCACTGAATTGGACCGATGCCGGTCGGGTGACTCCGCGACGATTTTTGAACGCCACACTGAGAGTAAACGTGTTGGCCTACCCGATGTTTCAGACGATCGCGCCTGCGAAAGAAGTCGTTTGACGCAGCAGTTCGGCCGCCGACGCCACGCGCAGGCCGGCCGAGCGGTCGGGCCGGTCACGGAGGATCTCATGGAGGATGGCGTCCGAATCGGATATTCGCCCCCGATTGCGGTCGGCCGGTCAACCGGACTTGGTGGCCGAGAATCTGAATTGGTCACCGCGAGTGGGGTATTCCGCGGCCATACCGACGGTGATCGCGGTGAACCCGGCCGCGGCCAACCGTCGGGGTAACGTCGCGGGATCTGCGGGGACGAAAGTATCGTCGAGATGGGCTTGTCGCATGCGCGGCGAGTCGATGGTATCGACACCGAGAAACACACCACCCGGGCGCAGTACACGATGAACCTCGGCGAACAACTCATCTTGGGCGTGCGGTGACGGCATGTGGTGCAGCATCGAGAAACAGGTCGCAGCCGAGAACCGGTCATCGGGTATGGCCAGTCTCGTGGCATCGCCGTGGATCACCTCGACATTGCTGCCCGCCAGCCGTACGGCAAGTGCGGCAGCGAGTTCGGTGTCCACCTCGACCGCCGTCACCGCCGCCGCGCACTCGCGCAGCAGATCGGTCGTCAACCCCGGCCCCGGACCGATCTCGAGGACGTCCTCGCCCAGATCGGCGATGGTTTGCAACCACGGCAGCAGATCGACACGAAGATCCTCGGCCCAGGCCGGACTCGCCAGATACGTGAGATGGTTTTTGTTCATGTCGTCATTGCTACCGTCGACCGATCCACCGATCACCGCTGCGGCGGCCGGACATGTCGCAACTTCGGCCACCCCGGTACTACGTCGAGTTCGAGCCCGATCCTCGGACCCGCGAGCGGGAACCTACCCGTACGAGGCGACCGACGTGGTCTCCGGATGGCACGTCCACGACATGCACCAACTCGAATACGCGTTCCGAGGGATCGTCCAAGTCGAAACCGACACGGCCCGCTACCTGCTGCCACCACAGCAGGCGGTGTGGATACCGGCAGGCGTGGCCCACAACACCACACTGCGTCGGGTTCGCACGGTCTCGGTGTTCCTCGACCCCGACATGGTCACCGACACACAGCACCGGGCGCGCGTCCTGTCCGTGCCACCGGTACTTCGAGAGATGATCCTCTATGCCGCCCGCTGGCCGATCGACGGGCCCACCACCGACCCCGCCGCACCGGCCTTCTTCGACGCCGTCGCCGCCCTACTGACACAGTCGATGACCGACGAGACCCCCTACCATCTCCCGGTCACCACCGACCCGATCGTGACCGCGGCCATGCACTACACCGACAACCACCTCGACACCGCAAACCTGACAGCGGTGTGCGCCGCCGTCGCGGTCTCCGAACGCACACTACGACGACGCTTCACCGCCACCACCGGACTCACCTGGCGCGACTACCTCACCCACAGCCGCATGCAGCGCGCCATGGCACTACTCACCGAAACCGACAGAACCATACTCGACATCGCCCTCGCGATCGGATTCGACAACCCAGGCTCCTTCGCCCGCGCCTTCGCGACCCACACCGGCCGAAACCCCAGCCTCTACCGCAAACACACCCGCAGACCAATATCTTCGTAGGCGATACGGACCGACCGGCCAACCACAGCACGAGCGGACGCTACGCCGACAAGCGACTCGACCTTCGCAGCGACACCGTGTGCGGGGTCAATCAGGCAAGCCTCGATCGAGGGGGCCGGTCCTGAAATCAGGCCCGGTTGTGGGGACCTTCTCTGCTTTCTGATTCCGGAGGAGCCTGCCTTCGTGCCGGGGGAACCTCCTGCGAGCTTCCTAAGGATGGCCGAGGGTCGCTGGCGTGTGCCCGTGCCGTGCTGATCAGCTGGCGGACTTGCTTCGCGGAAATCTCGAGTAGGTCGGCGACGTCGTCGTCGCTCTGGCCCTGGTCACGGATCAGTGCGGCGACCGCGGCCTGGTCGGCACGTAACCGCGTGATCTCCTCGGTGGCGCGATTCTGCACCGCGCTGATCTGACCGCGCAGATCCGCGACCTCACGATCACGAGCGGCCTCGCACGCGTTGATCGCCTGCCAGGCTTGCAAGTAACGCCGCACCGCGGCGGCGATGGTCTGTTCGCGCTGGCGGGCGAGCACGCGGCGCTGACGCACCCGTTCACGCGAGCGTTCCAAGCGCACAGACAATTCCGGTGATGCAGAGTTCCGCGGAGGACGACGCGACGACATTGCTGAACCTCACAAAGTTCGTTGAGTCAGCCCGCTGATCCGTCCGCCCACCAGAATACGCCTCTTTCGCGCCACCTGGCGTGTGCTCGGTGAGGTCTTTACGGAGCGGCGGCGGGTGTGGTTACCCGGCGTCGATCTGGTCGGCGGCGTTGAGCAGGTGGGCGGCGATCTTGCATGCCTCGCTCCCGGTCAGGTCGGTCACGAGCCCGTGGGTGATCAACTCCAGACACACCTCGCGGCGATCATCGAAATCGAACGCGCTCACTCGCACCGCGACGGTGACACCGCAGGTGTAGGGGTGCGGGTGGCGCACCACCATGAACGGTCCGCGATGCTCCACGGCCGCGAGACCGAGTTCGCGGCCGACTTCGCTGTGGCCGAGGCACCACGACGGACAATCCCCGTCAGCGGGCGCCAGCACCAGATCCGCGCCCAGGATGAGGATCCGGGCGGCTCGGCGCGCGTCGGCGGTACTCAACTCGACGCCCACGCCGTGCGGGTCGATCACACCGATCAGGCACTGGCGGTGCCCCTCGCGGTCGTGAGCGCTCGACTGGATCCACACCTGGCGGGTCGTGTCGAACTCTAGTCGGTCGTACAGATTGACCGCGACTTCCGGACCGTAGTGCGCACCCCCGCCCGGAGGCTCACCGGGCAACGCGCCGCGATGGTCGATGCACCACGACGGACAGGAAAACACCACGGCCACAACGACTCCCCACAAGTCACCCGACATTCTGAGCCTGCCGAACCCCAGGCCCACCCGGCCACTGTAACCACACCTCAGCACACCGAGGACCTAGACCCACCCGATCTCCATCCCACCACCAGTAGGGAGTTTTGATGTTCGCATCCGACCCGCTGTTCCCTCGAACCGAATCAGCACCGGATCCCGCGCTCGCCAACACGGTGTCGGCGGCGCTTCCCGAGGCTCTTGCCGAGGTATTCCGACGCCGCGCCCAAGTGCAACACGAGGATGAAGAGTCCGGCTACGACGGCCGCGACCTCGAACGAGAAGGGCGGCACAGTTCGCTGGCAACCGATATCCCCATCACTGACCAACCATTTGCTGCATCACATCAAGAGCCGCGGCGGAACCGATACGACGACCAAACTCCTGCGATACCGCAACGGCAAACCGATGGGCCGCCGTCGCTTCGACTACCTCAGCGAGCGACTGCGGGATTACCTGCCAAGGGCCAAACACCATCCAATTCAGCATCCACTGGCTTCGCCACACCACCCTCACCTGGGTCGAGCGCGAATACAGCTACGCCGTAGCCCGCGCCTACGCCGGCCACGGCCAACGGGCCGTTACTTCCACCGGGGCAACCTTCACCTACGTCCGGGCCGGTCTACCCGAAGTTGCCCATGCCCTGTCGACCCTGACCGGCGAACCTCATCCGATGGCGGAGGCTGCCCGTCACCCGCTCGCGGCAAAACCGGCGGACTTCCCACGACCGGCGGTCGGTAGGGTATGAGCCTATGAACACGCAAACATTGCGTATTCGCTGCAATTTGCGTGTCAGAACGCGTGTACTATTTGCCCGGATATACACCCGCGGGAGCTCGGACATGGCCGGGCTGAGAGGGCGGACCCGAAGCGCCGCCGACCGCATGAACCTGTCCGGGTAATGCCGGCGTAGGGAAGCGAGTTGCCCGATGGCCTCATCGACCGCCGACACGACGGGCCAGGAGGCCCCGCTCACGTTGGATCAGCCAGCGCCGAGGGTGCTGTCGTTCTGGGATCAGAGCGCGTTCTGGGCGAATCTGGGCGTCAGTCTTTTCGCGTTCTCCGGGGCCTACACCGTCCTCGCGCCGAATACCGAGGGCGCGGCGCAGATCTCGATCGCGGCGGGCATCGTCGCGATGATCATCGGCACCGTGGTCGGTGGACTGATGCTCGGGCTCGCCGCCGTCCCCGGCGCGAAAACCGGCAAACCGGCGATGATGCTGCTGCGGGGTCTGTTCGGCGCGAAACTGAGTTATGTGCCGACGGTGCTCAATATCGCCCAGCTCATCGGGTGGGGCACCTTCGAGTTGATCGTCATCGGCAATGCCGCCGAAGAGATGTTCGGCGGCGGTCCGCGCTGGCTCTACGTCGTCGTCGCCGGTGTCATCACCACCGTGCTCACGATCTGGCCGCTGGGGTCGGTGCGCCTGCTGCGCCGATTCGTGACGGTGGGCGTCGGCATCGCGCTGCTCTGGTTCTACATCCAGTTCTTCCGTGCGGGCCTGCCCGATCTGACCGCCGATCCCGGCCCCGAGGGCAGCGGCCCGTTCGGCGCCGACTGGTCGCTGTTCTGGATCGCCACCGATGCCGCACTGGCCGTATCGATCTCCTGGATGCCGGTCGCGGCCGACTACACCCGTCACGCGCGCAGCACGAAAGCGGCGTTCGGGGCGGCGAGCGGCGCGTACGGACTCACCCAGATCCTCGCCTACATCCTCGGTCTGTTCGCGCTCGCGCTGTCCACCGGCGACGGCACCTACGGGCCGTTCCTCAGCGTCACCCTCGGCGCGGCGTTCTTCTTCATCCTGGTGCTGCGCGAAGCCGACCAGTCCTTCGCCAACGTGTACTCCACCGCGGTCTCGATCCAGAACCTCGCGCCGCGCGTCGACCGCAGGGCGCTCTCGATCGGGCTCGGCGCGCTGATCACGGTGCTGGCGCTGTGGCTGGACATGGACGACTACTTCGGCTTCCTCGGCCTGATCGGCTCGGTATTCGTGCCGCTGCTCGGCGTTCTCGTCGCCGATTTCTTCCTGCGCACGCACGGCGAGTGGAACACCGCCGCCGACGCGCCGTCACGCTGGGGCATGATCGTGGCCTGGCTGGTCGGGCTCTCGGTGTACCAGCTGATCAATCCCGGTGACGCGGGCGTGTGGACCGATGCCTGGGTGCGGGTACAGGAATGGCTGCATTTCACCAAGCAGCCGTGGATGAGCGCGTCGCTGCTGTCGTTCCTCGCCGCCGTCGCGGTGGCGTGGCTGGTGGGCAGGTTCGTCGACCGCCGCGCCTCGGTGTCAGCGCGCGGATAGCGTCGCGAGGGCGGCCAGCGCCGCCCGCTGGAAGGTTCGCGTGTGGGTTCGCGGCGGTGTGTCGACGCCGCCGCGGACCCACTGGCGGCAGTACTCCTGGGCCGGTCCGACGCAGAGCGCGTGTGCCAGCGAGAAGCCGGAACCGTCGTCGGCTCCGGCGCCGGGCAGCTCGGCGTAGCAGCGTCGGAGCGCGTCGAAGAATTCTCGATTATGCTGCGCCAGTGCGGGTTTCGCTATGGCTCCGACCTCGTCGGGCAGGGTGGCGAACAGGAAGCGCGCGAGCTCTCGGTGATCTTCGACCCAGCCCAGATGCGCGGCGATGAACGCGAGTACGTCGCGCTCGCCGTCGCCGGAACCGAGGCGGTCGAGCACGGCGCGCTGGTAGTCCAGCATCGCTTCGACGTAGACCGCCGCCGCGAGCCCGGCCTTGGAGCCGAAGGCGTGGAACATACTGCCGCTGGACAATCCGAGCCGATCGCGCACCGCGGCGACGGTGAACGCCGGATACCCCTTCGCGAGCAGATGCGTCCTCGCCTCGGCCAGGATCCGGTCGCGGGTGCCCCCCGCCACCTAGACCCCGAACTCGGTATCGATACCGGATCGCACGGCCTCGAGCACCGCCGCCCGCACCCGTGTCTTCGTGCCGAGATGCGCGACCATGTCCAGGCCCGCGAGCCGTTCGGCCTCGGCGTACACGCCGCTGCGCAACGCGTCCTCGTCCTCGGCGACGACGTCGAGGAAACCCAGTTCGCGCGCTTCCCCCGGCGCGAACAATGCCCCGGTGCCCGCCGCGCGATCGAATCCGGGTGCGGTGAGCCGATGCCGGGCCGTCTCGACGCCGTAGTGCGGGATGGTCAGTCCGATCGCGACTTCGTTCAGTCCGATCTTGAAATCACCGGCGACGCCGAAGCGCACATCGGTCGCGAGCAGCACGAACGCGCCCTGCGCGATCGCGTGGCCGGCGCAGGCCGCGATGACCGGATACGGGAAACTCAGCAGTCGGTGGACGAGTTCGCCGCCCGCCCGCAGGGTCCGAACGACTTCCCCCGGATCGCGGTCGAACATGGCGAGGTCGTATCCGGCGGAGAACAGCCGAGACCGCCCGGTCAGCACGACCACGGCCCGGTCGGTCTCGGCTTGTGCCAGCGCCGCCGTCAGTTCGCGAATCATCTTCTGCGACATCACATTCGCTTTACCGTCATCCATCGCGATGGTGGCGACGGCGCCTTCGCGTGTGTATCCGACGAGATCAGGCACGACAACTCCTTCGTCCTAGAGCCCCGCTCTAGAGTAGCACTCCACCACGGATCCGAGCGTTATTCGCGCGGGCGCCAGATCTGCGCCGCGTCGGCCAGATTCCACCAGGAGACGAAATCGGGGTCCTGTTCGACGAGCACCCACTCGGCGTCGAGCGTGGCGAAGAAGGACTCGTTCGCGGTCCGACCGCCGCGCGGTTCACCGATGTAGACGAGCCGGTCGCCGCCGGCCTCGCGGTAGTGGTTCAAGGCCTCCGACGACATCGGGTCGTCCCATCCCGGCGGCCAGCACAGCAACAGGACGGCGTCGGTGGTGTCGATGTGGGCGAACGCGGTGAGATCGCCGACCGGATGCCAGGTCTCGGGAATTCCCGAGGTCGCCGGGAACGACAGGTTCGAGCGCGCGCCGGGCGGTTCGACGTCGAAGGCCAGGATCTCCGCACCGCGACGCGACAGCTGGGTGGCCCAGTAACCGCGTCCGGCACCGAGTTCGACGATGCGACGCCCCTGGCAGCGGGCGACGATCCAGTCCAGCGTCTCCGGCGCGGGAACCGCGTAGGCGTAGGCGGATTGGAGGACGGTTTGCGCGAACGCGAGCCTGGCACTGCCGCGAGGGTTGCCGCCGTTGGCTTCGCGTCTGCGGCCGCGGCTGTCCGGGCCGGGCGTGACGGTGGGGCGGACGATCTCCCAGTACGGATTGTCGGCCGCACCGCCGGTCAGATAGTGCAGTAGCCCGAGATCGAAAGCGCCGTCGGCGCTCTCGTCCCCGGTGCCCGCGAGAAGCGGGGCGGTGTCGAGATAGTCGGCGACGGCGGGATGCTCGGCGCGCAGCCGGTGCTCGTCGGCGAGAAGTGCGGCCAGTTCGTCACGTCGCCGAGGCGACAGGGGAAATGC
This sequence comes from Nocardia noduli, assembly GCF_019038455.1. Taxonomy (NCBI): domain Bacteria; kingdom Bacillati; phylum Actinomycetota; class Actinomycetes; order Mycobacteriales; family Nocardiaceae; genus Nocardia; species Nocardia noduli. Next base: position 68,855 of record NZ_JAFMPL010000018.1, on the reverse strand, counting down.
GGTCACCGAGACAGTCTGGTCGCTGCGCTCACGACGCGACGCCGAATCCGGAGTCCGCGCGACGCGGCCGGACGACCTGCCGATTATTCCCGAACGACCGGTTCGGATCAGAGCGAGGAAAACCGTCGCGGTGGCGGCTACCGGGTCGAATCCTAGAGGTTCGAGCAGTGTTCTCTCGGGCGGAAGCAGGTGGCGTATGGGTGCGTTCGGTGTCGGCATAGAACTCGACGGCGACGGGTACCACCCGGCCGCGTGGCGGCGCTCGGGCCGCACACCGGACCGGCTGCTCTCGGGCGACACGGTCCGGCAACGGGTCGTCGCCGCCGAGAACGCCGGATTCACCCTGGCCACGTTCGCGGATTCGATCCTGCCCGACGACGCGGTGCCCGGGCGTATCGACGCGGTGACGCGGGCGTCGTTCGTGGCTGCGACGACGAGCACCATCGGACTGGTCCCGACCGTGGCCACCACCTATGCCGAGCCGTTCCACACCGCCTCGCAGATCGCGACGCTCGACTACTCCTCGCGCGGTCGCGCGGGCTGGATCGCGCAGCGCGTCGACGACGAACGCGCCGCCGCCACCTGGGGTCGTCCCGTGGTGTCGGCGGATTCCGATCTCGCCGCCGAACAGCGCGACTCGATCGAGGTGGCACGGCGGCTGTGGGATTCGTGGGAGGACGACGCGGTCGTGCGCGACTACGCGAGCGGACGCTTCCTCGACCGGGATCGCCTGCACTACATCGACTTCGAGGGCGGGACCTTCTCGGTCAAGGGTCCGGCGATCGTGCCGCGCCCGCCCCAGGGACAGCCCGTGGTGTTCGGTGTCGAAGGCGAGGTCGACGTCCGGCTGGTCACCGGGAACACCGTCGACGAACTCGTCGCGGCGGCGGCCGGATCCGACGCGCCGCGCACCTTCGCCGAGATCTCGGTGGCCCTCGACACCCCCACCGTGACCGCCGCGGACCGGCTCGCCGACCTCGATCGCCACGCCCCTGCGCGACCGACCGGACGACTGTCGTTCGCGGGTTCGGCCGCCGAACTGGTCGCGCTGCTGACCGGCCTGGCCTCCCACCTCGACGGCGTGCGCCTGCATCCCGCGGTCATCGACGAGGACCTTCCCGTGCTGGCCCGGCTGGTCCTGCCCGCCCTGATCCGCGCGGGCCTGGCGCACCGACCGGTCCCCGGATCGACCCTGCGGGCCGAACTCGGGCTGTCCCGTCCGGCGAACCGCTACGCGGTCACCCCCTGATTCGAGGAGAGATATCACCATGACCGCCGACGTTCCGCGCCCCGACGCACAGGTCCACTTCGGGATCTTCTTCCAGGGCGTGAATCACACCACGATCTGGTCGGATCCCGGCAGCGGATCGCAGATCGATTTCGAGACCTTCCGCCGCGTCGCCACCACCGCCGAACGCGGCCTGTTCGACGCCTTCTTCCTCGGCGAGGGCCTGCGCCTGCGCGAACAGGACGGCAGAATCCTCGAACTCGATATCGCGGGCCGTCCCGACGCCATCGCCCAATTGGCCGCCCTGGCCGGGATTACCGAGCGCATCGGCCTGGTCGCGACGCAGAACACCACCTACAACGAACCCGCCGATCTGGCCAGACGGCTGAGCGGACTGGATGTGATCTCCGGCGGACGCGCCGGATGGAACGCCGTGACCACCGACAACGCGTGGACCGGCGAGAACTTCCGGCGCGGCGGCTACCTCGACCACGCGCACCGCTACGACCGGGCCGCCGAATTCGTCGGCACGGTCCGCGAGATCTGGGATTCCTGGCGCGATCACGCGATCGCGACCTCCCAGCACGGCGCGAACTGGATCGAACCCGACGCGATCGCTCCGGTGGAACGCGCGGGCGCGCATATCCGCGCCACCATCCGCCCGACCCTGCCGCGCAGCCCGCAGGGACATCCGGTGATCTTCCAGGCCGGGGATTCCCCGACGGGCCGCGATTTCGCCGCCGCCAACGCCGACGTCATCTTCTCCAGGCACGGAACCCATTTCGACGACGCCCTCGCCTTCGCGCGGGATGTGCGGACCCGGCTGCGCGCCGCGGGCAGGCCCGAGGACGACATCAAGATCCTGCCGGGAACCCAGATCGTGCTGGCGGAGAAGGAATCCGAGGTCGAGGAGAAGGTCCGCTGGGTCCGCGAGGGTCAGTACACCGGCCAGACCACGCTGTCGCTTGCCGGTCAGGTGTGGGGCAAGGATCTGTCCGACCGCGATCCCGACGGTCCGCTCCCGGCGGAGGATCCGGCGCCGCGTCCCATCTCCGAGACCCGGGGCGCACCGCGCGGCGGCCAGGATCCGCTGGAGATCGCCCGCGAGTGGCGAGCCCGCGCCGAGGCCGAGAATCTGTCGCTGCGCCAGGTCGTGATCGCGACCACGGCCCGTTCCGGTTTCGCGGGCACCCCCGCCGGGGTGGCCGACGAGCTGGCCCGCTGGGTCCGCCACGGCGCCACCGACGGATTCAATATCTCGCCGTATCTGGTACCGACCGGATTGGACGAGATCGTCGAGTGGCTGGTTCCCGAACTCCAGGAACGCGGCGTCTACCGGACCGAGTACACCGGCACCACCCTGCGCGAGCACCTGGGCTTGCGCGACCCGCTCACGCGCCGCGCCTGAGGGTTATTCGGCCGACGGCGCGAGATCGCCACCGGATTCGGGCGACGGCTCGTCGGACACGTCGACGTCGTCCGAATCCGGTGGCGGGCCGCTGACCGCGTCGATCTGCTCGCCGATGTAGCGGATCACCACCGCGATGATCGCGACCACCGGCACCGCGAGGAACGCGCCGGTGATGCCGTAGAGCGAACCGCCCGCGGTCACCGCGAGCAACACGATCACCGCGTGCAGTTTCATGCTGCGGCTCTGCAGAACCGGTTGCAGCACATTGCCTTCCAGTTGCTGCACCGCGATGATGATGCCGAGCACGATCAGCGCCGTGGTGAGCCCGTTGCCGACGAGCGCGACGAGTACCGCCAGCGCACCGGCGACGAAAGCGCCGACCATCGGGATGAATCCGCCGATGAAGGTGATCACCGACAGCACCATCGCCAGCGGCACCCCGAGGATGAACAGACCCGCGCCGATGAAGACCGCGTCGATGAGGCTGACCAGCGCCTGGGTGCGGATGAATCCGCCGAGGGTGGCCCAGACCCGTTCCAGCACCGCCTCGACGTGGCGTCCGCTGCGGTTGCCGAACACCTGGTGCATCCAGGGCAGGAAGCGCGGTCCGTCCTTGACGAAGAAGAAGGCGAGCACCAGCACGAGGAACAGCGTGATCAGCGCGGAGGTCGCGGTGCTGACGCCGGTGAAGACGCCGGAGGCGATCTGCTCGGAACTGGACTGGAGTCGCTGCACGATCGCGTCGACCGCGGAATCCAACTGTTCGTCGCGCACCCGTAACGGCGGGCCCTGCAACCATTCCCGCACCTGATTGACGCCCGCGGTGGCCTTGTCGGCGAGTTCGGGCGATTGGTCGGCCACCGACGGCACGATCAGCGCGATCACGCCAGCCAGCAGTGCGAGGAATCCGAGCACGGTGACCGAGGCCGCGGCGGCGGGGCGAAATCCGTGCGAGGTCAGCCACCGCGTCGGCGGCCACAGGATCGTCGCGACCACGATCGCCAGCGCGACCGGGAGGATCACCACCCACAGCCGGGCGGTGAGGAATCCGAGTACCCAGGCCCCCGCCGCGATGGCCACGATGGCCAGCGACCATTTGGCGAGCCACAGGATCCCGCTCCCGATCACATCACCGCGATCGCGCCACGATGTGCCGTTCTTCTGTGCTCCGCTGGTTTCCTCTGTCGGACCGCTCACGCCGCCAGTCTCGCACGCGGCACTCGCGGCGGCGGGGATTGGAGCGCGAGCATCACCCGCGGGCCCGCACCGCGATCGCTGCCTTGCGCGCCGCGACCAGCACCGGATCCCAGACCGGCGAGAACGGCGGCGCGTAGCCGAGATCGAGCGCGGTCATCTGTTCGACGGTCATCCCGGCCGTCAACGCGACGGCCGCGATGTCGACCCGTTTGGCCGCCCCTTCGCGGCCGACGATCTGCACGCCGAGCAGTCGACCGGTCCGCCGTTCGGCGAGCATCTTCACCGTCATCGGGTCCGCGCCGGGGTAATACCCCGCCCTGCTGGTCGATTCGATGGTGACGGCGACGAATTGCAGCCCGGCGTCGGCGGCGGCCCGCTCCCCCAGCCCGGTTCGCGCGACCTCGAGTTCGCAGACCTTGCTCACCGCGGTGCCGACCACGCCGGGGAACGTCGCGTACCCGCCGCCGATACCGGTGCCGATGACCTGCCCGTGTTTGTTCGCGTGCGTGCCGAGGGCGATGTGGCGCTCACGTCCCGACACCAGGTCGAGGACCTCGACGCAATCGCCGCCCGCCCAGATGTCGTCGTGACCGCGCACCCGCATCGCGAGATCGGTGAGCAGTCCGCCGTATTCGCCCAGCGGGAGTCCGGCCGCGCGCGCGAGCGTCGTCTCCGGGGTGACGCCGATACCGAGGACGACCACGTCGGCCGGGTATTCCGCCGACGCGGTGACGACCGAGCGCACGTGCCCGGCGTCGTCGGCGCGGATCTCCACGACCTCGGCCTCGCAGACGATCTCGATCCCCATCCCGACCATGGCGGTGGCCACGAGCGCCCCCATATCCGGATCGAGGGTCGACATGGGCGCGGACCCGCGATGCACGACCGTCACCTCGAACCCGCGATTGATCAGCGCTTCGGCCATCTCGACACCGATGTATCCGGCGCCGACCACCACCGCCCGCTTGCCCTCGATCCGGTCGAGCGTGTCGAGCAACTCCTGCCCGTCGTCGAGGGTCTGCACACCGTGCACCCCCCGGGCGTCGATGCCGGGCAGATCGGGGCGGATCGGTCGCGCGCCGGTGGCGATCACGAGTTTGTCGTAGGACAGCCGGGATTCCGCACCCGACTCGAGATCCTTCGCCCGCACCGCGCGACCCTCGATATCGAGTTCGACCACCTCGGTGCGCATCCGCAGATCGATATCGCGGGCCCGGTGCTCCTCGGGAGTCCTGGCGATGAGCGCGTCGCGTTCGACCACATCCCCGCCGACCCAGTACGGAATCCCGCACGCCGAATACGAGGCGAACCCGCCCCGCTCGAACGCGACGATCTCGAGTTCGTCGGCGCCGCGCATCCTTCGAGCCTGTGATGCCGCCGCCAACCCCGCCGCGTCGCCACCGACGACCACCAGTCGCTCACTCATACCGTCACGCTACGTCGCCGGGCGCGCACCCGGCCCGAGACAGCACATCGGCCCCGGCCGTGACGGCGGGGGCCGATGTGTACTCGCCGGTGGATCAGGTGGTCAGGATCGACGCCGCCGCCGTGCCGGGCGCACCGTAGACCTGCGCGTAACCGACCTTCGGGTTACCGGGAACCTGACGGTCGCCGGCGTTTCCACGCAACTGCTGGACGAGTTCGTAGACCTGCCGGATACCGGAGGCGCCGATCGGCTCGCCGTTGGCGATCAGGCCGCCGTCGGTGTTGACCGGCAGCCTGCCGCCGATCTCGGTCGCGCCCTCGGCGATGAGCTTCTCCTGCTCGCCGTCCTTGCAGAAACCGTTCTCGGCCATGTGGATGACCTCCGAACCCGCGTCGGTGTCCTGGAGCTGGATCACGTCGACATCGGACGGGTCGATACCCGCGGTCTCGTAGGCGGCGCGCGAGGCGTACACCGTGGGCGAGACGTCCTCGTCGACGGCGGCCCAGGTGCTGTGCACCTCGTAGGCGCCGTAGCGGCGGGTGCGGATGGCGCTGGACCGCAGGTAGATCGGCTTGGTGGTGTAGCGCGCCGCGAGATCGCCGCGGCACATGATCACGGCCGCCGCGCCCTCGTCGGGCGAGCAGAACATGTACTGGGTCAGCGGGTAGTTGAGCATCGTCGAGTTGAGGATGTCGTCTTCGGAGATCGGGTTGCGCCGGAACGCGTTCGGGTTGAGCGCGCCGTTGCGGAAGTTCTTGTTGGCGACCTTGGCCAGCGTGCGCTGGGAGATCCCGTGCTCTTCGATGTAGCGATTGGTCTTGATGCCGAAGAACTTGGTGGTCACGAACTGACCGTTCTCGGCGTACCACCCGGGCAGACCCAGTTTGGACGGGTCGTCGGTGAACGCGCCACGGGGGTGCTTGTCCATGCCGACCGCGATACCGATGTCGTAGCGGCCCGAACGGATCGCCTCGGCGGTCTGCTCGATCGAGCTGGCGGCGGTGGCGCAGGCGTTGAACACGTTGGTGAACGGGATACCGGTCAGGCCCACCAGCCGCGTGACGGCGTCGGGGTTGCTCACCTCGTAGCTACCGCCGAACCCGAACTGGATGTCCTTCCATTGGACTCCGGCGTCGGACAGGGCGAGCTGGATCGCTTCCGCGCCCATCTCGATCGCCGTTTTGGCGAAGCGGCCGAACGGGTGCAGACCCACGCCGATGATGGCGACGTCGTTCATGTGAAGCTCCTTGATTTCTTCGGTGAGGGTCGGTGTCAGACCGGCTTGAACGCGACCGTCACGACCTCTTCGCCCGCGTCGTCGACATAGAGGGGAACGAAGGTGAGTTCGACGTCCATGCCGGTGCGCAGCACGGCCGGGTCGCCCTCGGTCAGCCGGGTCTCGACGCGCACGTCATCGCCGAGCTGCACCAGGCCGATGCCGAACGCCTCGAAGTTGTCGGCGTTCTCCTTGCCCGCGTACGGCAGCTTGGGAACGAATCCCTGCGTCGTCCACGCGACCAGCTTGCCGGAACGCTCGAGCAGCAGGTCGGACAGATCCGCGCCACTGCACCTCGGGCACCGCTGCTGACGCGGCCAGGTGGTGGCCGCGCACTCGTTGCAGCGGCTGCCGATCAGCTGCGGATTTTCCTCGGGCCACGTCGAGACATCCGGCGCCAGTGCCTTCGCCATCTACTGTCCTCCTCTGTCGATTCCTCTTGCGAGCTGGGTTTTCGTATTCGAATGTGCTGTAGCTCAATGGTTTTCAGGCCAGAGAAGGTGATGACACAGTCCGATCGGCCCATCGGCGACCGCGAATGCACATCCCACTATCCTCCTGCGAGAATTCGATTCTCAATTCCCGAAGATAGATTTCCATGCGGGGACCACGGAGTCAACCTCGAGACGGGTGCCGAACGGGGAGGGATAGAACACGTTCGACCCACCGCGAGGTCGATAGCAAAAAGTTTGCTTTTCGATTGCCCGTCGGAGACGCGCCGATCGGGACTAAACGGAGAGGAGTGCTCCGCTATCGTCGGGAGCATGAGCATCCATGGATTCAGCGTCACCACCGCCGAGGGAACCGCCAAACCCCTGAGCGACTATCGCGGCCGCCTCGTATTGATCGTCAACGTCGCCAGCAAATGCGGCTTCACCCCGCAGTACGCGGGGCTGGAGGCACTGCATCGGGCGACCGAGGACCGCGGGTTGGACATCCTCGGGTTCCCCTGCAATCAGTTCGGCAACCAGGAACCCGGCACCGACGCAGAGATCCAGGAATTCTGCTCCACCGAATACGGTGTCACCTTCCCGATCTTCGCCAAGGTGGACGTCAACGGACCCGACGCCGACCCCCTGTTCGCCTACCTGCGGGCCCAGGCTCCCGGCGATTTCGGCCCCGACGCGGGCCCCCTCTACGAGCACATCAAGAGTTCACGTCCCGAAGTGCTCGGCACCGACGAGGTGAAATGGAACTTCTCGAAGTTCCTGGTCGACCGCGACGGCGCGGTCGTGCGGCGATACGAATCCAGCGCGACACCGGAACAGATCCGCGCCGATATCGAAGCCGACCTCGACTGAAACCCTGCGGTGCTTCGTGGGCGCCACGCCCACGAAGCACCACCGCGGCGCGACTATGCCGAGTGACTCACCTCGGGTTCGCGCGCGGGACCGATCCGGTCGTCGCCACCGGAGTCGGACCGCGGCACCGTGTACGTGGCGAGCACGCACAGGACTGCGACGACGAAGCACGCCAGGGCGTACCAGATATTGCCGATGGGATCGCCGTTCGCGGTCGAGCCGTCCACGGCGTCGAAGTAGTCGGGCAGCGCGGTCACCCAGAGCAGCGCCATCACGCCCAGATACACCACGCTGTATATCCGGACGAATCGATTCGAATAGCGCGGGATATCCGTCTCGCCCCGGCGCAGCGCGAGCCACCGGCGACTCAACGCCACCACCGCGACGACCGAGACGACCACCAGTTCCGCCACGTAGAGCAATCCCCTGACCGTGTCGCTGCCCGCGCCGAGAACCGTCGCGGGAATGGGCAGTATCCCGGTGCCCAGCGATCCGAGTATGCCGATGACGACGGTGCGCCAGACGATTTCCACACCCGAGAAATCCCGGCCCGCGTCGACATGGCGACCGACGAGCAACTGGACGAAGAACGCCAGCGACATCGGCCACAGCGCGGCGAAGACGACCACGCTGGGAATGGGGACCGAGCCGAACATGGGCTGGTTGATCGGATTGTCGACCGACCATTCCCACCAGCGCAACTGCGGTCCGATGTGGTCGAAGACCTCGTAGAAGGCGTGGTGGACGAATCCGACGCAGACCGCGCCGACGAGCACACCGTAGCGGCGGAACACCCCGAGCGACCGGACCGTTTCGAAGGCGAGCGTCGCCATCAGCGGATAGATCGCGACGATGTACAGCGGCAGTCGGCCCCAGAGGAATTCCACCGTGAAGACGTTGTGCGCGAACATCGTGTCGACATGTTCGTCGATGCCGAACGCCGCGGGGAAATACAGCGGCGGCTCGATGATGAACAGATACGCCGTCGCGCCGAACCAGACGACGAGGTTGGTGGGATCACCGTGACGGCGCAGCCGGACGATCGCGTAGATCAGGGCGAGTATCGCGCCGAGCACGATGGTGAATTCGAGGACGGGCAGCGTCCAGTTCTCCAGTGCGAACGGGTTGCGCACTTCGAGGAGTCCACCCGCTTCCTCGCAGGAGAAGCCGAGTTCTCCGGCGAGTTTCTCGAAGGTGGGGGCGCAATGGTCGGTCATCGGTCCGCCCGCGGCGAGGTGACCGCGTTCGCGGTGTACCACTGCGACACGTCGTAGCCCGCGTCGTAGCGCTCGAACCACACTCCGGCGAGTTCGGGCAATGTCTCGTGATCGGGATTGTGTCGCGGCATCTGACTACGGATGATGCCGACCAGCGCGACGAGTTGCGGACCGAGCCGGAGGTGGTCGAACGCGCGCGACATCGGGCCGTTGCCCCCGGCGCGCGAACGGCGGAACAATCCGGCGAGTCGTTGCTGGTAGCGGTAGGTCGCGAACATCGCCATCGCGTCGACTTTGCGATCCTCCAGCGGAACGTGTTCGTTGAAACCCGCGCTGGCGATCCGGATCACCTTCATCACGTGCCGGAAGATCGAGGGCGCCATGCGCATCCGGTAGATATCGCTGCCGACGACCGAGTCGAAGATGATCAGCGCCGAACTCCGGTGCTCGACCTCTTCGACGAAATGCCAGATGAACAGTGACGCGACGCGATCGTCGCCCGGCCGGAACAGGGACGAGTCGTTGTCGAGCATCAGTTTGAAGACCGGCGTGAACGTCGCCTCCAGGTCCGCGGTGTAGGCGAGGCGGTAGTCGAGGGACGTGTCGACGGTGAGGCGGTCGAATTCCCCGATCACCTGGTTGAGCGTTTCCTGTAGTCCCGGATAGCGCCTGATCAGAGCGTTGGCGTGTTGACGGTGCGCGGTCGAATGCTGGCCCTCCTGACGCACGAACGCGTCGGCCTCCTGCGCGACGGCGGGATCGGTGATCCGGGGCATGGCCTCGCGGATCATGTTGACGATCATCTTCTCGAAGCCGATCGCCAGGAAGGACACGGCGTTGGCCATCGCGGAGAAGGCCGGATTCTGCTCGTTCCACAGGAAGGGCACGTCGTAGTCCGCGAATGCGAATCGCATCTTCCGGACCTGTAGGTCGGTCACCGGTCTCCACCTCGTTCTCGGGAACGGTCCGGGCTGTCGGGCCGCTCGGATAAGCCCGCTCGGGCATGCCCGAGCCTGACAATTGTGATCATACATATGATGCTCGCTGTGTATGATATGAATCGAAATATCGCCTCGAGCTGGGCGAACAGTCGACCGGAGTGCTGTGGTAGGTTCGATTCCTTGATTCGCACGCAATGAATTCGGCCGAGGAAGCGGGCAGTGGCAGGCAGGCGCGGGTGGGGCGGCAGTCCGCCGAAGGACGACGACGAAGCGTCTCGTCGAATCGTCGCCGCCGCGGTCGAACTGATCGGACGGACCGGCGCCGAGATCAGCATCGCCGACGTCGCGGAATCCCTCGGCGTCATCCGCCAGACCGTCTACCGCTACTTCCCCAGTTCGGACGCGCTGATGCGCGCCGCGGCGTTCGCCTCGGTCGACAATTTCCTCGACCGGCTGGCCCGGCACGTCAGCGGCATCACGGACCCGGCCGACGCCATGACCGAGGCCGTGGTCTTCACCCTGACCGATGTGCCGCGGACCCCGCACCTGGGCATCCTGCTGTCGAGCACCTATTCCGAGGCCGACCCGGAAAGTCTCACCTCCGAGGAAGCGCACACCTTCGGTATGACGATGATCGAGCGCTTCGACGTCGACTGGCGCCACTACGGCTACGACGACGAATCCCTGCACGAACTCGTCGAATACGCCCTTCGGACGATGCAGTCGTTCTTCCTGTCCCCCGGAAATCCGCCGCGCGAGGAGGCGGAGCTGCGCCGCTATCTCCGGCGGTGGATGGGAACCGCGATCCGCGCCCAGGTCGACAGTTCGTCGAGGTAGCCCCGCACCGGCCCGACACCGAGCAGGCCGCTCTGCGCGGTGGTCTCGGCCGCGGCGGGTGAGAGCTGGGCGATGGCTCGCGCCATGACCGGCGCGTCGTCGACGGCGATCGCCGCGTAGGCGATCACGGCCCACAGCGCCTCGAAAAGCAGATCCCGTGGCGGGGACACGATATCGCGCAGAGCCGTTCGGGCACCGTCGATCTCGCCTCGCGCGGCGAGCACTGCGGGACGAACCCACGGCGCGTACGGTCCCCAGTCCCGGCCGGTGTCGAACGAGCCGATCCGTTCCGTATCGCGGTGGCGCAGGGCGAGACTCAGCAGCGCCAACGGCAACAGGCCGCGATGCAGTCCGGGCATACCCGCCCCGTCGAGCGGAACGGCCGCCGCCTCGTACGCCGCTTCGGCTGCCCGGATGTCGGAGGTCTCCGCCGTGCGCAGCGCCCGGAACCAGTCGGTGAACACCGTGACCAACGGCAGGTCGTAACGTCGGGCGACGGCGTCCGCGGCCGAGGCGTGCCGTTGCGCCCCTTCGAGATCGGCCAGCGCGCAGTGGGCCTGCATCCGCACGAGATGACCGAGCACCTCGTAGGTGAACAGATTGTTGCCCGTGGCCACCGACAGCACCTCGGCGCCGAGCGCGTCCCGCTGTCGCGCCATTCCGGCCCGTTCGAAACTCTGCATGAACACGCCGTTGAGCGCGAAGGCCAGCAGCGACGGATCGCGCAGCCGCCGTGCGATCTCCTCGGCCGCACGGGCGGCGTGCAGCGGCCGCAGACCGTCGTCGGCGCGATATTCGGTGGGCAGCGCGCCACGCGATTCGACCGCGATCGTCGCGAGCAGCCGGGCCCGATCGGCGTCGTCACGCTCGGGCAGGCGTCGAATCGTCTTCTCGGCGACGGTGACCAACCAGCGGTCCGAGGCGGGATCATCCGAACGGGTCCAGATCGCGGGCACGTCGTAGATGCCGATGACCCGCGCGGTCAGTCGCGCGTCACCCGTCTGCTCGGCGGCGGCGACCGCCGCGATCCGGTGTCTGCGGGCGGCTTCGAGTCCGCCGCCACCGGTCACCGCGAGATCGCGCATGAGTCCCGCCGTCGACTCCAGCCTGGTTCTGGTCCGGGACGCCACCGCGCTGTCGTAGGCGGCGCGCGCCTGTTCCCACACCCGCTCGGCCGGGTCGGTGACACCCGGATCGAGGTGTTCGGCCTGGAGCAGCAGATCCTGTTCCAGCCTCCGCAGGCGCGGTCCCGGATCGATGCCGAACTGTTCGGCGAGCATCGCGCGGGCCCGGCCCACGACCGCGAGCGCGTCGGCCTGACGCCCGCAACCGTAGAGCGCGGTGGCCAGCAGCTGCCAGGCGTCCTCGCGCCAAGGATGTTCGGCGACGTGGACATCGAGATCGGGGATCGCCGCCGCGGCCGCGCCCGTCGCGAGTTGCGCCGCCGCGCGGCGTTCCACGGCGAGTAGCCGCTGCTCGGTGAGCCGCGCGCGCTCGGCCCACGCCCATTCGCTGTCCGCGAAATCGGCGTAGGCGAAGCCGTGCCACCAGCCAAGCGCCTCGGTCAGCCGGGAAAGCGCTTGCGCGGCCGGAAGTTCGGCCGCCGCCCGGACCGCGTCGTCGAATCGCCACGCGTCGACCGCGTCCGGTGCGGCGCGCAGGACATAGCCCGGTCCTTCGGTCACCAGCAACCGGGCGGGAGTGCGCGGCGCGCGATCGGGCTCGAGCGCGCGCCGCAGCCCGGCGACGAAGGTGCGGATCGCCCCCACCGGGTCGGCGGGCGGTTCGTCCCACAGGTCGTCGACGAGACGACCGACCGGGACGACGCGGCGGCGGGCGAGGATCAGCCGCGCCAAGACCTCGCGGTGTCGCGCGCGCAACGCGACCGGTTCACCCGTCTCGTCCCGCACGATCACCGGGCCGAGCACCTGGAAGCGCATCGGTCCACTGTAGTGCGCGTTCATCGGTTGCTCATCGGCTCACCGCAGGGTGGGAACCGAGGCGCCCGACGGCGCGCAACCCCGATACGAGGAGTCGCCCACGATGAATGTCACCCTTCCCGGTTTCGACTACCGACGCGTCCGTGTCGCCGACGACGTCGCGCTGAATATCGCCGTCGCGGGCTCGGGAACCCCGATCGTGCTTCTGCACGGCTTCCCGCAGACCCATCTCATGTGGCGTCACGTCGCCACCGAGCTGGCGGCACATCACACCGTCCTGTGCCCGGACCTGCGCGGCTACGGCGACAGTGACAAACCGGCCGCAGCCGGGACCGACACCTATGCCAAACGCACGATGGCCGCCGATATCGTCACCGCCGCGGCGGAACTCGGCCACGACCGCTTCGCGCTGGCCGGACACGACCGAGGGGCGCTCGTGGCGTTCCGTGCCGGTCTCGACCACCCCGCGACGATCACCCACCTGGCCTGCCTCGACGTGCTGCCCACGCTGGACATGTGGGAGGTCATGCGCGGAGTGGACGCGGCCGTCGGCTTCCACCTGTATCTGATGGCGCAGCCGCCCGGACTTCCCGAACGGATGATCGCGGCGTCGGCCGACGCGTTCTTCGCCCATTTCCTCGATCAGTGGACCAACGATCCCGTCGCGATTCCGGCGGAGATCCGCGCGGCCTATCTCGACGCCTGCCGCGCCGCGGTCCCGTCCATCGTCGCGGACTACCGCGCCTCGGCGACCGTCGATCTCGACCACGACCGCGCCGACCGCGCCTCGGGCACCCGGCTGTCCATGCCGGTGACCGTCCTGCAACAGGATTGGGGCGCCGCACTCGGCTACGACGCGGTGGCGCTGTGGTCCGGCTGGGCCGCCGACCTCGACCATCGCACCGTCACCTCGGGCCATTTCATGGCCGAGGAAGCACCCACCGAGATCACCGCCGCCCTCCGCGATCTCCTCCGCCGCTGAGCGCCCTGCCACCTTCCCGAGAGGCCCGGGCATCCTCCGGGATCGTCGCGCGTTCAATCCTGCGACTCGCCGTGTTCACATCGTGTTTACGATAACCGAATGCTTATTCACGACGCGCCCGGCAGTTCGACCTCACCACCGGATCCACCGGGTGCGGAAGGACTCCGGGAGCGTCACTTTCGGCCCGCGGTGATCTGGGGCGGGATCGGCGCCGCGATCGTGGTATTGGTCGCGGGTCAGCTCATGTCCGTTCACATCCACGCGCTCGGCCCGTTGACCAGCCTTTTTCGCGACTATGCCGGGGTTCCGAAGTCCGCGACGACGCCGTGGGCCGGTTTCCTGCTCGCGCTGATCGGCATCACGGCGCGGGCCCGGGTGAACGCCCTCGCCGCGGCCGTGGTCATCGACCTGATCTTCGTCGCGATCCGGACCGTCGACGGCAGGCCGTTCACCGTCGGCAACGGTCCGACCATCGTGCTGACCGCCGTGGCGCTCATCGCCGCGCTGCGCTGGTCCGGCATCCGGCGCTCGACCGCGTTGCGCACCATCGCCCTGGGCGCGCTGCTCATCCTGGCGACCAAGGTGGGCGAGATCTGGCTCGACATCACCGCGTGGGCCTGCCCGCAGGTCCTGGATTCCTATGTGGAAGTGGCCGATCGGGCCCTCGGCAGTCCCGCGTGGGTCGTCGGGCACGCGCTCGATATCGCGGGGCCGGTGCCGCTGGGCATCGTGCGCTGGGTGTACTTCGAACTGCCGGTGGCCGCGATCGTCGTCGCGGCCTGGCAACTGCGCCGGGTGACCACGGGGGTGTGGCCGAGCCATCACCTGGTGCGGACATTCCTCGTACTCGGTCTGGTCGGGCCGATCTGCTACGTGCTGTTCCCGGTGGTCGGACCCGTTCTCGCGTTCGGACCGCAGGGCAACGGGCTGGAACTGGCCGATGTGTGGCCCGATCTCGTTCCCGCCCTGCCCGCTTCGGTGGATTCCATGCCGTTCGACGGCATCACCCCGCGCAATTGCATGCCGTCGCTGCACACGGCGTGGGCGCTGTCGCTGTTCATCCACTCCCGCCGCGGGCCGTTGTGGTTGCGCTGGGGTGGCGCGTTCTGGTTGGTGTGCACTCTCGTGGCGACCCTCGGACTCGGGGCGCACTACGGCCTGGATCTGGTGGCGGGCGCGGCGCTGTGCCTGACGGTCGAGTCGGCGCTGCGCGACCCGGAACGCGGCTGGGACCGCGCGCGGGTGACCGTGATGACACTCGGCGTCGCGGTCTTCGCCGGGGTGCTGCTGTGCACGCGCTACCTCGCGATACCGATGGCGACCTATCCCGCGCCGTTCGGCATCGTGATCCTCGGTGCGCTGACGGCGCTGGCGATCGTGTTCTACCGGACCTGGTTCGCCGACCGGCCCGGCGACCGCGTCAGCCCCGAATGACCAGCACGACCGCCGCGGTCACGACCGCGAGCGCGATGGCGGCGATGCCGTAGGCGAGGCGGTGGTAGCGCAGACCGGGTAGGAAGTGGTCGAAGGCGACACGCCCCGGCCCGGTCAACGCGAGTCCCGCCGCCGTGCAGGCCAGCACCAGGTCGTATTCGATCCCCTTCGGCGCGAAGAACTCGCCGGTGCCCTTCACCGCGATGGCGTTGATCATCACGCCGAGGATCGCGGCGGCGGCCAACGGGGTGAACAGCCCCGCGATCAGGCCGATACCGCCGAGGGTTTCGCTCAGCCCGGCGATCCAGGCCATGGTCTCGCCCTGCGGGTAGCCGCTGGATTCGAAGAACCCGCCGGTCCCGGCGATCCCGCCACCGTCGAACCAGCCGAACAATTTCTGGGTGCCGTGGGCCGCCATGGTCACGCCGACGACCAGTCGGATGACGAGCAACCCGAGGTCGAGCGCGGATTGATCAGCGACGGGCGCGGTGAGCACGGGCCTGTTCGAGGGAATCGTTGCCATGGGTATCTCCTTGCCGGTGGGGTGATCGGATCAGCCGAACTGGACGGAGCGTTTGGATAAACCGTGCCAGAAATCATCGATGACCGTGCGCTGGGTCGCCATATCGGTTTCGCCCGCGCCCAACGTGACGAACAGCGGGGCGAAATGCTCGGAGCGCGGATGCGCCAGCTGCGCCGCGGGCGCCTTGTGCTCGAAATCCAGGAGCGCGTCGATATCGCCGGAGGCCAGCGCGCGGTTGCCCCAGTCGTCGAATTCGGCCATCACGGGGTGCACCGAGCCGTCGTCGGTGAGCGCGCGCAGATTGTGGGTGAAGAAGCCACTGCCGACGATCAGCACTCCCGCGTCGCGCAGCGGGGCCAGCGCGCGCCCGACCTCGAACAGTCCGCGTGGGTCGAGGGTGGGCAGCGACATCTGGAGGACCGGCACATCCGCGTTCGGATACATCTCGACCAGTGGCACGTACGCGCCGTGGTCGAGTCCGCGCCCCGGTACGTCCCGCACCGCCGTGCCCCGCCCGCTCAACAGCGCGCGCACCTGGGCGGCCAGTTCGGGAGCGCCGGGCGCCGGGTAGCGCACCTGGTAGTAGTGCCGGGGGAATCCCCCGAAGTCGTAGACCAGCGGCACCGATTCGGTGGCGCCGAGCGCGATGGGGGCGTCCTCCCAGTGCGCGGAGATCATCAGCACGGCGGTGGGTTTCGGCAGTTCCGCCGACCACGCCGCGAGCTGCCCCGGCCAGATCGGGTCGTCGGCCAGCGGCGGCGCGCCGTGCGACAGGTACAGCACGGGCATCCGCGTGGACTGCGTCGCTGTCATGAGACCTCCCATGTCCCTCATATCATTCAAATTTGAACAACCTTCTCGAAGACTACCTGTTAGTTCGAATTCGAACAACAGCGGTAGGCTTATCCGCGTGGACGAAACGACGTGGCTGAACAGCGAGGAGATGCGCGCCTGGCAGGCACTGCTGTCCGGATGGGCGCTGCTCGATCGCGAGATCGAGCACCAGCTCAAGAACGATTCCGGACTGTCCCACACCCAGTACGAGGTGCTGGTGCGACTGGCCGCCGCGCCGGAGGGCCGGATCAGGATGACCGAACTGGCCGATTCGCTGGTGAACTCCAAGAGCGGGCTGACCTACCAGGTGAGCCGCCTCGAAGAGGCCGGACTGGTGCGCCGCGAGGCCTGCCCGACCGATGTCCGCGGTGTCAGCGCGGTCCTCACCGACAAAGGTCGAGACACCCTGGACAAAGCCGCGCCCGGTCACGTCGCCCAGGTCCGCGAACTGCTCATCGACGTGTTGACGCCGACGCAAATCACCGCGCTGGCCGACGGCCTCGGCGAGGTCGCGCGCCGCATCCAGGAAGGCTCGCCACGCGCCGGACGAGCGCCGACGACACGGCGGCCCGAGCGCACCGTCTGACTCCCTTCGGCTCGGCCGGGGACGGTTCTACCCCCACCACTGCCCGCCCGCTCGACCGCGTTGCCTACGATCCGGCCATGGCCGAGATCAGGAGTGAACGGCGGGGCAAGGCAGCGGTGATCACCGTGCACGACCCCGACCGACGGAACGCGTTGACACTGGAGTTGTCCGAACAGTTGGCGGCGGCGGTGGACGACGCCGAGCGCGACGATGCCGTGCACGCGGTGATCGTCACCGGAACACCGCCCGCGTTCTGCGCTGGCGCCGATCTGACGGCACTCGGTGAAGCGCGCGAGCAGGGTTTGCGCGCCATCTATCACGGATTCCTCGCCGTGGCGCGATGCTCGCTGCCGACCATCGCCGCGGTCGGCGGCGCGGCGGTGGGAGCCGGACTCAACCTGGCACTGGCGGCCGATATCAGGATCGCCGGGCCGCGCGCCCGTTTCGACGCGCGATTCCTGCGCCTGGGCATCCATCCCGGCGGCGGGATGACCTGGATGCTGCAACGGGCGATCGGCACACAACGAGCGACCGCGATGACA
Source organism: Nocardia noduli (assembly GCF_019038455.1). Classification (NCBI taxonomy): domain Bacteria; kingdom Bacillati; phylum Actinomycetota; class Actinomycetes; order Mycobacteriales; family Nocardiaceae; genus Nocardia; species Nocardia noduli. Next base: position 51,180 of record NZ_JAFMPL010000018.1, on the reverse strand, counting down.
CTGTTCGGGGAGATCCTCGACGCCGAGGCGGCCCGCGAAGCGGGTTTGGCGCACCGGGTCGTCGACGGCGACCACGACGCACTGCTGGCGGCGGCCGTCGAATTCGCGAGCGGTGCGGCCGAAGCACCGCGCGAGTTGCTGAAGACCACCAAGCGCACCATGCGCCACACCGCGACGCTGGACGCGCACGCCGACGCGGTCGACGCCGAGATCGTGCCGCAGGTCGCCTCGATCGAATCACCGGAGTTCGCGGCCAGACTGGCCACGATGAAGGCCAGAATCGGCGGAAACTGATACCCGATGTGCCGCAGCGACTTCGGCTGCGGCACATCGTTTCGATCACGGAAGTATCACGCATAACAAATTGCCGAATTCGGTCAATACGACCCAATGCCCGATTACCGACATCCGACCGAACATGTGACACTTGTCTCCACAGCGGCTCGACCGAGGCAATAAATAAGCCCTGAGCTGCAGTTTCAATTCTTCTCACCGCGCTCGACACCTCGCGAGAACAGAGTTTCAAAAGACGGACACAATTGGTTAACCGGCCGTTCGCTGGAATCGATTGTTATCGAATCGTCCCACTTGTGAAACGATTCGAACGAGGTATCCGAGAAATGCTGATGAGGAAATTCGCCGCCACGTCGGCACTTCTGATCGCCGCGCTGGGCGTCACCGCGGGCGCCGCCGACGCCGCCCCGGCACCGACCGAAACCCCCGTCGGCTTCACCGCCGACACCGTGGGCTCCTCGACCGTCGTGCGAACCGACGCCGGATCCCTCACCGTCGACAACGGCGTCTTCCAGATCAGGGCCGACAACGGCACCGTCCTCGCGGGCGCACCGCTGTCCTTCCGCGTCGACGATTTCGAATTCCCGATCGCCGCCGATATCGCCGACCACACCGCGACCCTGACCCCGCAACTCGACATGGCGCACGCGACCTACAAGCCGGTCGCGCTGCCGTTCGAAGACAAGGCGCCCTGGAAGAGCGAATACGACCGCGAGCAGGCCGCCTTCAACCGCATGAAGGACACCATCGCCATGGGCGCCACCATCGGCACCCTCGCGGGCGGTCTCGGCGGCGCGGCCGTCGGCTGCGTCCTGGGCGGCATCGCGGGCGCGACCGTCGCCTCGGCCACCATCATCGGCCTGTTCGGACCGTTCATCCCCGCCGCCGTCATCGGCTGCCTCGGTGGCGTCGTCGCCGTCGGCGCGCTCGGCACCGTCGCCGGACAACTCCTGGTCACCGCGCCGGTCGCGATCGGCGCCGCGATCCAATACTTCGCCACCGTCAACGCCCCCTTCCAGACCAAGTGAGTCGTTCCGACTGCCACCGAGATCGGTTCGGCGACCGATAGTTTCACCCTCCCGCGTTGCCGGAGCATTGCCCCCGGATCGAGTCGGCCGACTCGATCCGGGGGCGTTCTCGTTTTCCCGGCATCGGGTTCGGGCGCGTTTCCTTTCGATCGATGACCGACACGCCCGACCCGTACACGAGTTTCCCGCGCGAGATCCGGGCCAACGGGACGCCATCGGACGGCAGCGGCGGAATCCGCACCGGATGCGCGAAAGACATTCCAGATCAACAACTTCCGGGATCGACCCGCCCGAACGCATCGCATGACGGCGCGACGCCCGCATCCCGGACCACCGAACCCCGACCGCCGTGTCGACGGCACCACCGCTGCGGCGACACCGGGGTCCGTCACCGACGCAATGACATTGGGGAGACCGCGGTGTCACATCGGCGGGCAGCGCGACTTCCGTAAGCCACAAGTTATCCCTCAGTTCACGGCTGTGTCGCCGAAGGATAACTTCGACGAAGACCGGCACGAGGCGGTTCACACGCACGATCGAGGCCCCGACACTTCGAACGGCCTCTGCCGTCGCGATATTTCGCCTGCGGACTCGGCGGCCGAAAGACGAACATGATCAGCATGTCCGACCCGGCAAATCGCAGCGTGGGACGCCTCTTCCGGCGAACCGCACCCCGTGCGGACAGTTCGGTCGAAGCCTCACACCGAATCGTCGACGATTCGCCGTAACCTCCTGTATGTTAATAATCATTCCGACACGGTGAAGCTGACGACGTGACGCGCATCCCGCATCACTCGTCACCGATCACCGGCGGGATGACAGCCCGGAGTATCGGCGCCGACGTGTCGGCAGATCTCCGCGGGTGGACCGAACGGGTGGAAGACATGCGCACGACAACTCGACGAAGAAGCCGGGACAGCCCGCCGCCGACCGGCGAATCGGGCGGCGACACCGAATTCGGCCACGATGGACAGCGTCGGTCGTCATCCCCCTGAACCGGGACGACGACCGCACACGCCGCGCGCGCAACATGGCTTACACTTCCCGGGCGGTCCCCGTACTCCATGAATTCCGTGTCGCGGCACTCTCGCCAGACCTTGTGCCGACAGGGGATCCGCCCTGTATCGCGCAACCGTCCCGGGCACCACTTCGACCGAGTGACTTTCGGCAGTGAATACAACGGAGTACACGATGCTGACACGATGGAAGATCCATGCCGCCGCCTGCGTGGCCACGATGCTGACCGCCGCCCTCCAGTTCGGAGGCGCCGCCGTCGCGGGAGCCGCACCGGCCCATTGCCCCGACCTGTATGTCGTGGCTGTTCCCGGCACATGGGAAACATCCAATTCCGAACCGGGCAGGGGGATACTCGCGCAGAGCGTCGACAATCTGCCCGGTGATGTCCAGGTCGACTACGTCACCTACGCGGCCACCGCGTTCCCCTGGGAGGGTGAGGTATACGGCCGCTCCAAACAGGAGGCGATCGACAAAGCGCGCGGATTCGTCGCCGACATGGGCCGGTCCTGCGCGGCGACCCGTATCGCACTGGTCGGTTACAGCCAGGGCGCGGACGCGGCGGGCGATCTCGCGGCCGAGATCGGCACCGGGCTCGGTGTCGTCCCGGCGCACCGGGTCGCGCTGGTCGGATTGATCTCCGATCCTCGCCGCTCCCCCTCCGACACCTTGATCGGCCCGCCCGTGCGTGGCGCCGGAGCGGGCGGCCCCAGGGTCGGCGGTTTCGGCTGGGTCAGCCCGCAGACCTACACCTTCTGCGTCGACGGCGACCTCTACTGCGCCATGCCCGACGGTGATTTCGCGGGCCGGATCGCCGGTTTCGTCGTCCAGCTGTCGAATCCCGATCCCACCAAGATCGGCAGCTACCAGAGCCAGGCGGGCGAGCTCATCGGCGACGCGCTGGCGGCGGGAGGGCTCGGTCTGCTGTCCGACCAACTCAACGGCACCGCCTACGAACAGCGCAAACAGCAGGTCGACAACTTCCTGAAGTCCGGCGCTCACCAGGCCTATCCCTCGTACGCCGTCGACCCAGGCGGCGCCACCCCGTTGACCTGGCTGCGTCAACGGTTGATCGAGGCCGCCGGTCGATGACCATGGTCCCGCACGGTTCTCTTTTGGTACCTTCAGCTGAAGAGTCGACGTCGACTTTTCTGCGTGAAGGGTGATCCGGAGTGTCCAAAGGCTATGTGATCGTCACCGAGGCGATCAAAGATCCGAGCAAGATGGCCGAGTACGGCAAAGCCGCCGCGAAGGCCATGGCCAAGGGAGTGACCGTCCTTGCCGTCGATACCAAGACCCAGGTGCTCGAGGGCGAATGGCACGGAAACCAGACGGTGGTGCTGGAATTCGAATCCCCCGAGGCGGCGAAAGCCTGGTACGACTCCGAGGAATACCAGGCGGCCATCCCGCTGCGCCAGGCAGCCGCGGACGCCAATTTCGTGATCGTGAACGGACTGTAGGACCCGCTCGAATCCCCGAGGTTGTGATCGGCACCCGTGTCGATCACAACCTCGATTCGTGTTCGAATCGCCACGGCTGACCAGGAGAGATATGTCCTACGACCTGTTCGCGTTGGATGGCAGGGTCGCGGTCGTCACCGGCGGCGGACGTGGCATCGGCAAGATGATCGCGCGCGGCCTGCTGCACGCGGGCGCCACCGTGTACGTGAGCAGCCGCAAGGCCGCCGAACTCGACGCGACCGTCGAGGAACTCTCCCCGCTCGGCCGCATCGAGGCCATCCCCGCCGACCTGAGCACCGACGCGGGAATCACCGAACTGGTCGACACCGTCGGCCGACGCGAGAACTCGGTCCACGCCCTGTTCAACAACGCGGGCGCGACCTGGGGCGCACCGCTCGAGGAATTCCCCGACTCCGCCTGGGACAAGACCTTCGACCTCAATGTCAAAAGCGTCTTCACGCTGACCCGCGCTCTGCTGCCGATGTTGCGCGACGCGGCCACCGACGACGATCCGGCGCGGGTGATCAATACCGGAAGTATCGATGGACTCCGCGTCCCGATCGCGGGTTTCGACAACTTCTCCTACAGCGCGAGCAAAGCCGCGGTGCATATGCTCACCCGCCACCTCGCCGCCGAACTGGCCCCCGAGGTCCTGGTCAACGCCATCGCGCCCGGCCTGTTCGAATCGAAGATGTCCGCGGCGGTCCTGAAGACCGGAGGCGACGCCATCGCCGCGCAGTTCCCGCTCAAACGCATCGGCAGGCCCGACGATATCGCGGGCATCGCCGTCTTTCTCGCGAGCCGCGCCAGCGCCTACATCACCGGCGCCGTCATCCCCGTCGACGGCGGGGTGAGCACGACCCGCTGAGCGGTGGACGACGCCGCCGGGCGTAGGGAATTCAGTGGTCGGGCAGGACGACGCGAATCCTGGAACCCGGATCGGCGACGGCGATCGTGCCGCCGTGCAATTCCACGATCCACCGCGAGATCGCCAATCCCAATCCCGTTCCGCCACCGTCGGAGCGACCGCCCCGGGTGAAACGATCGAAGATCCCGGCTCGCTCCGCCACCGGAATTCCGGGACCGTCGTCCTCGACATCGATGACCACTCGGCCCTCGGCGGCGCGCGCCGTTATCCGCACCTCGCCACCCGCGGGACCGTGCCGGGCGGCGTTGTCGAGCAGATTGAGCAACACCTGATGCAATCGTGCGCGGTCTGCGTGGACGCACACGTCGCCGGGGTCCACGTCGGTGCCGAAACGCACGCCTCGGCCCAACACCGCCGCCGTCACCTCGGCTTCGTCGACGACCTGCGCCAAGAGCGGTGCGACGGCGACCTCTTCACGGTCGAGCGGAATCGCGCCCGCTTCGATACTCGACAGATCCAGGAGTTCGGAGACGAGCAACCCGAGACGTTCGGTCTGGGCCAAGGCGGTGCGCAGCGTGCCCGGATCGGGTTCGGACACCCCGTCGACCAGATTCTCCAGCACCGCGTTGAGTGCCGTGATCGGCGTGCGCAATTCGTGCGACACGTTGGCGATGAGATCGCGACGCTGCTGATCGGCGGCGGCCAGGTCGGCGGCCATCTGGTTGAACGCCTCGGCGAGCTGGCCGACCTCGTCGCGGGAGCTGGCCCGCACCCGGCGCGTGTAGTCCCCCTGCGCCATTCGCTTCGCCGCCGCCGTCATCTCCCGCAGCGGCCGGGTGATGCCGTGCGCGAGAAACTGTGATGTCACCAGCGCGATCACCAACGCGGCCACGGTGGTCTTCGGCGGTAACCACCCGATCCGGAATCGGAAGAACCCGAACGCGACACCGCCGGACACCAACATCAGAATCGCCAGTTTGAGTTTGACCGAGCGCACCGGGTCGAGCGGACGCGGAAGTACCGTCGCGATGTGGTCCGTCCACACCCGAATCCGCTGTGCGGACGAACCCTTCCCGATCTCGCCGCCGCGAGCGGAATCGGTCTGCGACTCGATCACGGCGCCTCCAGCGCATACCCGACACCGTGCACGGTCCGGATCAGGTCGGCCCCGAGCTTGCGGCGCAACGCCTTGACATGACTGTCCACGGCACGGGTACCCGCGGCGTCGGCCCAGTCCCACACCTCCTCGAGCAACCGTTCCCTGGCCAGCACCACGCGGGGGCGGCGCGCGAGTCGGGCGAGCAGTTCGAATTCCAGCGGCGTGAGCTGAGCTTCGTTCTCCGCGCGCCACACCCGGCGCTGGTCGACGTCGATGCGCAGATCGCCGACGACGATGCTCGCCCCGTCGCGGTCCGCCGCCCGATCCACCCGGCGCAGCAGCGCGTGGACCCGAGCGGCGAGCACCCGCATCGAGAACGGTTTGGTGAGATAGTCGTCCGCCCCGACCCCCAAGCCGACGAGCTGATCGGTCTCGTCGATCCGCGCGGTCAACATCAGCACCGGAATCGCCCGCCCCGCCTGGATTCTGCGGCACACCTCCAACCCGTCGAACCCGGGCAGCATCACATCGAGCACCACGAGATCCGGCTCGTTCGCCCGCACCGCCGCGACCGCCCCCGGCCCGTCGTGCGCCATTTCGACGGTGAATCCCTCCGCCCGCAATCGAGCCGCGACCGATTCCGCGATGGTCACTTCGTCGTCGACCACCAGAATCCGCCGCGCCCGCGCATTCCCCGCCCCACTGTGTTCCATGTCGGAACCCTAACCATTCGGTGTGGAGACCACCCGCCCCGATTGTGGAGATTCGGTGCGGTTTCGTCATCGATCCGGACCTTCGATGGCGCAGGCGTCGGAGGATGATCTCGCACCTCGCGACATCGAGAGAACGGCCCCGCGCCTCCGTGCGCCGCCGCCTCGGACCTTCGCGCGGCATCGTCGTGGTCGATCATTCGCACGAGGCGGGCGCGAGCCTCGAGGCAATTCAACCGCACAAAGTTAAGTTATATTCTTCCCTGAAATGAGACGGTGACGCACGATTCGAAAAGGCCTACGGCGGGCGGCGGCGATATCACGTCGAGGAGTCCCGGTCGGCGATCTGTGACTCGAGACAGTCGGAGTGCACTTCTACGTATACTTCTCTGGCGCTTCGGCATTGCGACGACCGGCGAGTGGGGAACTCTCCAGATTCGGGCGATCCACTCGCCACCTACGCGAAGACTGATAAGTTACTAGCTGTTCTTATTGGATTGCATGAAGTATCGATCTCGTCGCTCGTATACCCCTGGCGAGGCGGCGAGCTCATCGGTCGGCTCGACCCGTACCGCCCAGTGGATTTCGACACCCGGTGCCACGATGCCCGACCACCCACTTCCTGTTGTCCCACGCACCACGCCTTCTCGTACCCGGAGGATCCATGAACTCCCCAAGAACCGCTCGCCTGCGATCGGCCGCCGCCGCGCTCACCGCCTGCCTCGCGATCGTCGCGCCGCCCGCCGCCCTCGCGGGCGCGCAGCCCGCCGCACCGACCGTGGTACTCGTGCACGGCGCCTTCGCCGACCCGAGCAGCTGGGCGGCGGTGGCCGATCAGCTTGCCGCGCAGGGTATCCCGGTCCGCACCTTCGACAATCCGTTGCGCAGCGTGGCCGGTGACGCGGCCGCGCTCACCGCCTTCCTCGACGGCATCGACGGTCCGATCGTGCTGGTCGGCCACTCCTACGGCGGGGCGGTCATCAGCAATGTCCACGATCCCGATGTGAAGGCGAATGTCTTCACGCCCGCGGTCGCCGCCGACCTGTACGCCCACCAGAGAACCGCGGCGTTGCAAGCCAACCTCGAACCCAGCGGCCCACCGTCCTGGGCGCACACGCCCAGCTGGTACCTCGTCTCGACCCGAGATCGTGTCATCCCACCGGCGCTGCAACGCATGATGGCCGATCGCGCCGCACCCGGCCGCACCGGTGACGTCGACGCATCGCACGTCTCCCCCGTCTCTCGGCCCGACCGCGTGACCGCGGTGATCCGCGATGCCGTCGCGGCGACATCCTGACCTCACATCGACACCGGGACGTCCTCGGCGCGGGAAGCCACAGCGTGACCGCCGCCGAGAGCCGCGTCGAGCGTAATAAGGAAGTCGACGATGACTACCGAATATCCGGACGGATCCGAGCTCGTATCGACGGGCGTGACCGCATCCGAAACAGCAATGGATACCCGGGCGCTGGCCGACGAGCTGGTCCGCCACCTGTTCGACAGCATGGTTTCGCGTGGCGCCGCTCCCGACAGCGGGACCCGCGAATACGTCACCGACGTCACCCAGGCATGCCTGGATGTTGCTGTCGCCACCTTGGACGGACGCTACAAGTCGGCGGCGAGAAGTCTGAAACCACTCGAGGTGGCCGCGGCACAGTGGGCTCGCGACGGGGTCCCGATCGAGCGGATCAACCACGCCATCCACGACGGCTTCCGCCTGATGATGGAACTGATCTCGTCGAACGCGTTCGGCACCGACGCGAATTATCTGGCGCGCGTGCGTCGAGTGGCGATGGAGGTACTGGAAACAGTGACCTCGACGATGTCGTTCGCCTACGTCAAAGAACTCCACGCGGTGATCGCCGAGAATCACCGAATCCCGCGGTCGCTGACCGTGGCATTGCTCGGCGGGCACGATACGTCGACGATCACCCACGAGAGCGGCATCAAGATCGCGCGAAGTTATTCGGTGTTGGCCGTGCACTTTCCCACCCGTCGAGACGACAACAACTCCACGTCGAGCACCCATATCATCGGCGGACGGGTACTGCGGCGGATACGGGTATCGCTCGCCGCGCAATGTTCGGTGAGCGCGTTGTCCCTGCTGAACATCGATGGCGGAATCATTTTGATTCCCTCGTCACGGTGCGCCGACGGGGACCTGGACCGCCTGGTGGTCGGCCTGTCCGAGGCGGCGGACATCGAACTGACCGCGACCTGCGCGGAGGCGGAGCCGGAAGATATTCCGGCGGTGGTGGAGCATCTGCGCGAACTACTGAATCTGGTCAGGCAACTGCAATTCGCCCCCGGGCTCTACCGTTTCGCCGATCTGGCGGTCGAATACCAGCTGACCAGGCCGAGCCCCGCACGTCGGTTTCTCGGCGAGATGCTGGCGCCGCTCGACGCCCATCCGATGTTGATGGACACCCTGCGAACCCACATCGGCAACAATTTCAACCGCCGTCGCAGCGCACGCGACCTCAATATTCATACGAACACCATCGACTACCGCCTCAAGAAGATCGGTGAGCTCACCGGATTCGACCCCACGCAGCCCGGCGATTTGTGGCATCTACAGTCGGCTCTTATCGTGCGAAAGGCCGACGTCGAGTCGGCCTGACCTCGAATTCCGCCCCATCGAACACGCGCGTGGGCGTGGTTATTCCTGTCGAAAAATTCCACTGCGCGAATCCGCCCGATTGATTCCGCTCACAACGGTTTCTGTGCAGTTCACATGGCATTCGCTATCGCAGACGCGGCGGGAAATATGTTCTGATCGTATTACGCAGCCACACGGGATCAATTTATTTCATCACGGACTGCGTTTCGGTTTCGAAGAGGAGCAAGCATGGACAATCTCAGTAGACGAAACGTATTCAAGGTGGGCGGGGCCTTGGGTGCGGTCGGCGCGCTGGCGATGGTCACCCCGGCACGCGCGGAGCCGTGGACGTGGTCACCGAAGGGTTCGGTGGTCGGGACGGGGGCCGGCGCCGACCCGATGACACTGTGGGATCCCGAGGCGGACTCGGTGGTGGCCTCGCTCCTCGACAAGGGCGCTGTGCCCAAGGTCAACGAACTACTGCGGACGTGGACCAAGAACGGTCAGGCGCTGCCGACCGGACTGCCCACCGAACTCCGCGATTTCATGGAATACGCCCGCGCGTTGCCGCCCTGGACCGACCGGGCGAAGCTGGACGCCGCGATCGATTTCAACAAGAAGCGAGGTCTCTACCTCGGCGTGCTGTACGGGCTGGCCAGCGGCATGATGAGCACCGTCATCCCCAAGGAGGCGCGGGCGGTCTACCACTCCAAAGGTGGCGCGGACCTGAAGGATCGGATCTCGAAGACCGCGAAACTCGGCTACGACATCGGGACCGCGAACGCGTACAAGCCCGATGGCGAAATGATCGTGACCTGCGTGAAGACCCGGTTGGTTCACGCGGCGGTACGCCATCTGCTGCCGCAGTCCCCGCATTGGTCCCAGGTCGCCGACGAGGAGATCCCCATCAGCCAGAACGACCTGATGGTCACCTGGCACAGTCTGCCCACGACCGTCATGAAGAACCTGACCGCGTGGAAGGTGCCGATCTCGTCCACCGAGTCGTCGGCCTTCCTGCACACGTGGCAACTGTCCGCGCACATGCTCGGTATCCGTGACGAATACATTCCGGCGTCGTGGGACGCGGCGAACGCCCAGGCGAAGCAGGTGCTGGATCCGGTACTCGCTCCGACCCCCGAGGGGTTGAAGCTGTCCGACATCCTGCTGAGTCTGGGCGCCGAGGTCGATGCGGGCATTCTGAGCAAACCGATCCTCGGCGCGTTCACGCGTTTCCTGCTCGGCGACAAGATCGCCGACTGGCTCGCCATTCCGAAGGAACTCGTCTGGGATTCGCTGCTCGATGTCGCCTGGGGCCCCTTCATCGCGGTCCGTGAAGGACTGCTCCCGGTTCCCTTGGCCCCGGAGGCCTATTCGCTCTTCGACGAATTCCTCCGACAGGCGGCGCTGCTGTATCTGTCCGAACTGCGCACCATCAGCATCGAAATCCCTCAGACCAACCGCCCGAATTGATCCGAACGTGCCGAGCCGGAGATTCCGGGCCCGAGTCATACGAATTCTGGAGGTAACCATGGGCCAATTCAGCATTTGGCATTGGGCGATCGTGGCCGCGGTGTTCATGCTGTTCTTCGGCGCGAAGAGGATGCCCGACGCCGCACGCGGACTCGGTAAATCGTTGCGGATCTTCAAGAGCGAGGTGAGCCAGATGCAGTCCGAGGACGAGAGTCCCGAGACCGCTACCCCGGCACAGATTCCGACGATCGCCATGCCGCAGGCGCGGTCGAAATCCCTCTGAGCGTGCGCCAGGAATCGGGGTGGGCCGGTCCACCCCGATTCCGCATCGGATCGAATCTGAACGGTGCCCCGTCCCGGAGTGACGGGGCGGGGCACCGGGATCGTGCGGGTCAGCTACCCGGCATCTTGAATATCGGGGTGGTGTCGACGGCCTTCACATCGACCAATGTCCCGTCCTCCTCGGCTTTTCCGAGGAGCGCGGAAGCGGTGCAGATGTTCGGGACGACCGCGATCGGCTTGCTCCCGCACTGGAAGGTGTCACCGGCGGCGAGGGGCAGCGGTTTCGGTTCGGGCATCGCGTTCAGGCGCGCGACGACCGTCTCGCGGGTGATGTCACCCGGCATACCGTTCAGCGCCGACCAGAGTCCGAGAATCGCCCGGTACGCGGACGCGGCCGAGTCCGGCTTCTTGGCACCGGATCCCTCGACGACCGCGTCGAAGATCTTGGTTTCCGGTGCGCCCGGGTCGAGCGCGGCGTTGACGATGACCATGACGTCCTTGTAGCCACCCGGAATCTGCGAAGCGGCCTCGGCGTCGCCGATGCACTGGGTGACCGACATGACCGGTTGGGTGGCGTTCAGCGTCCGCATCGCCTTGATCGCCGACGTGCAGAACGAGACGTCGCCGAGCAGGTGGAACATATCGGGTTTCTTCTCGAGCGCGGCCTGGATCTGCGGAGTCATATCCGCGGTGCCGAGCGGAACGGCGACCACATCCACCTGCGCTCCGGCGTTGCCGAACGCGAAGGGCCCCAGTCGTTTCAGCGGTTCGACGGCGGTGGGCGAGTCGACGGTCAGGATCGCGACATTCTTGTAGCCCTTCTGTTTCGCGTACGCGGCGGGCACTCCGGCGAGGGCGCCGAGCGAGTTGCCCAGCACATAGGTGTTCGGCAGCATCAGCGATTGCTGTCCGCCCGCGGCCGTGAGGTACGGCATCGCCAGCGGGGAGGTGATGCTCGCGACGGTGTCGGCGTTGCTGGTCTCGCCGCTCGCCACCGCGACCGCGCCGGACTGGACGAATTTGTTGGCGCAGTTGCGCGCCAGGCTGACCTGGATCTCGTCCTCGCAGGTGGTGAGTGCGATCGGGCGGCCGTTGATGCCGCCCAGGTAATTGTTGATGTACGAGACGGTCGCCTTGGCCACCTCGAGTTCCTCGGTGTACACCGGCGCCTTGGGACCGGTGGTGATGAAGGCGATCTCGACCGGCGCGCCGGTGGCTTTGTTCTCCGGGCCGAGTACGGATTTGTCCGGTACGCGGCCGGACGACTCGGTGTCGTCACCGGAACAACCGGAGGCGAGAAGCGCCACCGCGAGCGCGGCGCACGGCAGGGCGGCCCACCGTCTCCGTGTGGAAAGGGACATTGCGATCTCCTGTAACTGTGGTGTAGCCCCCCTGCGATTCTGGATTCGAGGAATCACCCTGCGGCTGTGATGGATTCACCTCCGAGATACGCGGCTTCGAGGCGTTCGGGTGTCGCCCGCAGGTCCTCGGCGCGACCGCGCAGCGTCACGTCGCCGTGCACGAGGACGATGGCGTTGTCGGCTACCTCGAGTGCGAGTCGCACGTGTTGTTCGACGAGTACGACCGCGGCGCCGGTGTTGTCGGCGATATGCCGGACGGCGGGCAGCAGACTCTCCACGATCACGGGGGCGAGTCCCATGCTCATCTCATCGATGAGCAGCACCTGCGGGTTCTGGATCAGGGCGCGGCCGACGGCGAGCATCTGCTGTTCGCCGCCGGAGAGCGAGCCCGCCGCGACCTTCCATCGTGGCCGCAGCGCGGGCAGGAGTTCGAGGATCTCCTCGAGCGGGCGACCGTCGCGCCGTCGCGCGATCTGGAGGTTCTCCGCGACGGTCAAGCTGGTGAACAGGGCCCGGTTGTCCGGTACGAGCACGATGCCCGCCCGGTTCGCGGTGGCGGGCCTGCCGTTGGGCAGTCGCCGTTGTCCCACCGCCACCTCACCGGCGAGTGCGGGCAGCAGACCGGCCAGTGTCCGCATGAGTGTGGTCTTGCCCGAGCCGTTCGGTCCGAGGATGGCGGTGACGGTGCCTGCGGGGACGTCGAGATCGAGGTCGCGGACGATGGGGAGTTTGCCGTATCCGGCGGTCAGTCCGGTCAGTCGTAGACTCATCCGAGCACTTCCTCGGTGTACATGGCGCCGAGATAGGCCTCGGCGACTGTGCGGTCGCCGCGAATCTGCTCGGGTGTGCCCGAGGCGAGGGTGCGGCCGAAGTTCAGGACCTGGACGATGTCGCAGATCCGCAGGACCAGGCTCATATCGTGTTCGACCAGCAGGATCGTCACGCCGCTGGCGCGGATCGCCAGCAATCGGTCACCCAGCCAACGGCTTTCGGTGGTGTCGAGACCTCCGGCGGGTTCGTCGAGTAGCAGCACTTTCGGCTTGCCCGCGAGCGCGCGGGCGATCGACACCAATTGCCGCTGCCCCTGGGACAATTCACCGGCGGGTGTATCGCAGACCTCCACGAGTCCGAGCAGATCGAAGATCTCGTCCAGCTCGGCGGCGGTGTCGGCTCCCCCGGCTCTGCCGCGACCGGACAATCCGACCTGGACGTTCTCGCGGACGGTGAGATCCTCGTACAGTTCGATCGCCTGGAATGTCCGGCCGAGACCCGCGTGGACTCGCCGGTGCGTGCTCTTGTCGCCCAGTGCTTCGCCCGCGACTGCGACGGTGCCATCGGCGCGCACCGATCCGCTGATGGCGTCGATCAGGGTGGTCTTTCCCGCCCCGTTCGGACCGATGAGTCCGACGATCGCGCCTTCGGGCACATCGAAACTCACCTGGTCCACGGCGACGACGCCGCCGTAGCGGACAGTCACCCCGTCCAGCGAGAGCAACGGGTCTCCCGGTCTCACAGGCGTCGGATCGAGATCGGCGACCGGCGAACCCGCGAGCGGAGCGGGTCCGTCGACGGCCGGTCCAGCGGCGGCGACCATCGAGCCTGTGCGCGGAGACGGGCTTCTTCCCGCTCGTGCCAGAGCTCGCTGCGCCGGGCCGACGATTCCCTCGGGATTCATCAGCACGGTCACCATGAGACCGACGCCGACGATCACCTGATACCAGGTGCCCGCCGATTCGCCCACATTCTCGAGCAGCAGGAACGCGACACCGCCCGCGCCGAGTACACCGCTGAGGACCCCGCCCGAGATCGAGGTGATGCCCGCGAGATACACGATGGCGAACAGGGTGAGCCCGGCCAGTGCCGTGAAGGACTGGAACGAGACGTTGGTCTGTTGATAGGCGAGCAGACAGCCGCCGATTCCGGCGATGAACGCGCCGATCGCGAAGGCCGACAGTTTCGTTCGCACCACATCGACACCGGAGGCGGCGGCCGAACGCTCGTTCGCTCGAACGGCGAGCATGCGGGTGCCGAGCCCACTGCGTCGCAGATAGGCGACGCCCACCGCGACCACGGTGAGTACCGCGAGGCAGAACAATCCGAATTCCAGCCTCGGATAATTCTCTCCGCGACCGATCCCGAGGCTGTATCCGAAGATCTTCGGATCCGGGATATCGACACCGCTCGAGGGAACGAAATCCAGATTCCGGAACCACAGCGCTTCGATGGCGTAGGCCAGGGCCAGGGTGACCACCGCGACGGTGAGTCCCCGAATTCGCAAGGCGGGCAATCCCACGACCACCCCCAAAACCGTGGCGACGAGCGCGGCCAGCAGTGGCGCGAACGGGAACGGAATACCCCAACTCGCGGTGATCGGCCCGAGGATGAAGGCCGCCGCGCCCGCCAGGGCGAGTTGGGCCAGGGAGACCTGACCCGCGTAACCGGTGACGACCACCTGGGAAAGTCCGATGACAGCGAGTATCAGCGTCGTGATGAGCGCGACCCGCACATCGTTTCCGGACAGGATCAGCGCCAGTCCGACGATCACCACACCGATCCCGGCGCCGCTCCACACCTTGCGCGGATAGGGCGCGTTACCCAATTCGGAAACGATGACCGCACCGCGGGACGGCAACGGTTTGGCCCGGATGACCAAGACGACCAGGATCACCACCAGCGGAACCAATTCGACCAGGCCGCTGGAGGGCAGCCACTCGTGGATCCGCGCGAGGTAGGTGGCCTCGGACTGGAGCATTCCGATCACCAGACCCGCCGCGACGGCGGCGACGACCGAGGAGAACTGCCCGATGATCGCGGCGGCCAGCGCCGGAACGATGAACAGCGAATATCCCGTCGGCGTGAGCGGCACGATCGGTGAGATCAGAATGCCCGCCGAACCCGCCACCGCCGAACCGATCATCCAGTTGTAGGCCGCGACCCGATCCGGCGACAAACCGCTGACGTAGGCGCCTTCCTCGCTTTCCGCGGTGGCGCGCGTCAGCAGACCGAATCGAGTGAACCGGTACAGCGCGGCGAGCACCAGGGCCAGCGCGAAGATCGCGATCCCGAAATACACACGATCCTGCGGAATCCGGATACTTCCCACGGTCCAGATATCGACCGGGAATATCGCTTTCACGCCGACGGTGTTGGTGCCGACCTGTTTGCTCGCGATCGCCACCAGCACGATCATCAACGCGATCGAGGCGACCGCGCGTGCGATCGGAGGCGCTTTACGCAAGGGCCGGAACACGACCACGTACACGAGCAGTCCGAACAACGCCGAGAGCGCCACCGCGATCGCCGCCGACGCCGCGAAACCCGGATCACCACCGATATCGACGGATTTCGGCAGACCCGGCACCAGGATGACGAACTCACCCTTACGGAGAAAGGCGTAGATATAGGCGCAATTGAGCGCGATGGCCCCGGTGGCGAAGTTGAGTACGCCCGAACTCCGATAGGTCAGTACCAAGGCGATGGCGAGCGCGCCGAATACACCGCCGCTGCCGATACCGAGAAGCAGAAACTGTATGTGCTGGCTCATGCCCGACATCCCGCCGGACGGGCGGCCGCACCGCGGATATCGCGGCGACCACGGCCGATGTCTGGTCGGCTTCCGATCATCGCATTCCGCGATCGCACCGAATTCGATGGAACAAAACGCATCGCGTGCCTTACTCGTCTGTCGGGCGGTCGTGGCAGCTGCCGGATCCGAGTAGTCCTGCGCGGACCGCGGCGTGCCCGCCGGCCGGAGCCGGTATCGCTGGGGTCGACCATGTGACGTGGGCAACACTACGGTAACCACTACCGTAAGCACAATAGTCAGCATGGCGGGAATCTTCGGAGGATCGCGGGTCACTTCTCGGCGAACCGACGACGCCCGCCCGGGCAGCCGCGGGAACCACCGCGAGGACGCCGGGAAGATCGACAGAGTCGCACCCGCACGCCCCGGCGCTCACGTCGATAACGATGCCGGGAACGCGACCACCGCTACTGCCGGGCAGGCCGCTCACCAACGGACCCGACAGCCCGGCCCGGCGACGCGAATTCGACGCGCGGCGCACCCCGGGCTTCCGATGCGCTCGACAGCCCCCGTCCGACTCGGGCCGACCGGATCCGCGCGCCCACCGAACGCGCGGATCCGAATCAGCCGTCCACGCGGCTCGCCGCGATCTGTTGGCGCACATAGGCGTTGAGTCGACGCTCGATCACCCGGGGCGCGATCCGGTTGAGATACCAGCCGATCCGGGTGCGGCGCGGGACGACCACCCGCGACCGGTTCGCCGTGACGGCGGCCAGTATCTCCGAGGCCAGGCGATCGGGTGGGTATGCGCGCGTGGACTTCTCGGCGCCGAGCAGGAAACTTCGCCCGGGGAAGGACCCGACCCTGCCCGAGTCGAGGATCGGCGTCTCCACGGCCGAGGGACACACGACCGTGACGCCGATGCCGTGCCCCACCGCTTCCGACCGCAGCGCGTCGGACAGGCCGACGACGGCGAATTTCGTGGCGCAATAACTGGTGAGCAGGCCCGAGGCCATCAGACCCGCCGCGGAGGCCGTGTTGACGATATGTCCGCCGCGAGCGGCGATCATATGCGGATACGCGGCATGGACACCGTGCACGACCCCGCGCAGGTTGATATCGATGATGCGGTTCCACTGCTCCAGCGTCAGCAGTTGGGTTTCGCCGCCGATGAAGATGCCCGCGTTGTTGAATATCAGGTCGATCGAACCCGATTCGGCGACGATATCGTCCACGGCCGCCCGCACCTCCTCGGCATCGGTGACATCGAGGGCGACCGCCACCGCCTTACCCGGACCGTCGATCGCGCCGACCACACGTTCGGCGGCCACGACATCGATATCGGCGCACCGCACCTGTGCGCCCGCGGCGGCCAGGGCTCGGGTCAACGCGGCCCCGATACCGGATCCGCCGCCGGTGACCAGTGCGGTGCGGCCGACGAAACGCCCACCGTAGGGACCGTTCACCACCGCGACCTCGGATTCGTCATGGCATTACCTCATCTCGAATTCGCGCACGACGGTCACCCGCCGACGCACGTCGCCGACCTATTCGACGAGTGGTGGAAATGTCGCGGGCCGAGCCCGTACGAACAGCCGGGCAGCGCCGACGAGTCGAGTACCGAGTGTATTCCAGTAGCGCATTCTGGTGAGCATTCTGGAGAACTTTCCATAAGAGCTGTCGGCAGGTCGCTCCACCGCCCGCACGCCGGGCGCGCACGGCGCGTGCGCGGTACCGTCGACAGCGATGGCGGGCGCGCGCGAACGCGCTCGGGGACCGGGGAATCGGAGATGAACGTGTCGTATCAGTACCCACCGCCCCAGCCGCCCTATCGGTCACCGCAGGATCAGCCGCCGCGCTGGTCACCGCCCCCGCGAACGCGCGGCGTCGGTGTCCTCGCCACGATGCTCACGCATGATCGTCGCCCTGCTGATCACTCCGGTCGGCATCGGGTTGGTCGCCAACGGCAGCCGATCCACCGACCGCTGGGAGACGTTCTCCAACAGCGGGGACCGTCTCGGCCCGAATATCCAGATCGTCGGTGGCGCGATCCTGCTGCTCCTGGTCGCCGCGCTCGCGGCCTACGCGCCGACCGGCACGGTGGTCGCGGGCTGGGTGTGGGGTTTGATCCCGGGGGCAGTCGCCCTGCTGTTTCCCGGGGACACCCTGCGCGCGATCCGGGACATACCCGCGCTGCCGATCGAGACGCGGCTCGCGCTGAGCGTCTGGGCGACCGACGGCGGACTTCTCCTCATCGGCGCCCTGCTCCTCGGAGCGGGCCTGGCATCGGCCATGCGACGCCGCTGAGCGGACCGGTCGGACCGAGCGCTGTTCACGCTCGCGTGACGATCCTGCCGCGCACCTCGCCGAATCCGATGCGCGAGTTGCCCGGGCCGGGCGCGTCGGCCGAGATGACGATCTCGTCGCCGTCCTCGAGGAAGGTGCGGGTCTCACCCCGCACGATGATCGGCCGCGCACCGCCGCTCGTCAGCTCGATGAACGAACCGCGTTGGTCCTGCCCCGCGCCGGAGATCGTTCCGGAGGCGAACAGGTCCCCCGTCCGCGCCGTCGCCCCGTTGACGGTGAGATGGGCCAGCATCTGCGCGGGAGACCAGTACATCTGTCCGTAGGGCGGTCGGCTGACCCGCTCCCCGTTCCAGCGCACCTCGAGATCGACGTCGAGCCCCCATGGCCGCGCCCCGCGCAGATAGGGCAGCGGCACCGGGAGTTGGGGCGGGGTGTGTATCCAGGCGTGGCTCAACGCCGCCAGGGGCACGACCCACGGCGAGATCGAGGTCGCGAAACTCTTGCCGAGGAACGGCCCGAGCGGAACGTACTCCCACGCCTGGATGTCGCGGGCGGACCAGTCGTTGACGACCACCGCCCCGAACACGTGCTCGGCGAAATCGTCGACGCCGATCGGTGTCGTGGACGGCACGCCGACGACGAATCCGAGTTCGGCCTCGATATCCAAACGCGTACTCGGCCCGAATTCCGGGTTGTCGGCACCGGGGGCTCGCCGCTGTCCTTCGGGTCGCACGATATCGGTCCCCGACACCACGACGGTGCCCGCTCGACCGTGGTATCCCACCGGCAGATGTTTCCAATTCGGCAGCAGCGGTTCGGTATTCGGCCGGAACAGGCGACCGAGGGCGACGGCGTGGTGTTCGGAGGCGTAGAAATCCACGTAATCGGCCACCTCGAACGGCAGATGCATCCGCACCTCGGTCACGGCGTGTAGAACACCGTCGGGCACCTCGCCCGTCCCGACGAAACCCCGTAGTCGCTCCCGCACCTCCGCCCACCGCGCCGGACCGCGCGACATGAACGCGTTCAGCGAACCCGTCGTGAAGACCGGGTCGCCGAAGACCGCGCCGAGATCCAGGACGTGATCGCCGAACCGGACACCCGCGCGTGGCGTGAGTTCCGCGGTGGAGAAGATGCCGAACGGGAGATTGTCCGGGCCGAAGAGGGAGTCGTCGGGAATCGACAGACCGGTCACGCCGGACCCGCTGCCTCGCGGACGTCGCCGGGACCGCGACCGGCCCACGTCCACGCGTAATCCGGGTCCTCGCAGGCGAAAGCGCCTTCCCCGAGTTCGAGCGGCCGGAAGGTGTCCACCATGACGGCCAGTTCGTCGAAGAACTCGGCCCCGATGCTGCGCTCGTACGCGCCCGGCTGCGGCCCGTGGGCGTGACCGCCCGGATGTAGCGAGACCGAACCCGCCCCGATCCCGGATCCCTTGCGCGCCTCGTAGTCGCCGCCGCAATAGAACATGACCTCGTCGGAGTCGACATTGGAGTGGTAGTAGGGAACGGGGATCGCCAACGGGTGGTAGTCGACCTTCCTCGGCACGAAATTACAGATCACGAAATTCGCGCCCTCGAATACCTGGTGCGCGGGCGGGGGCTGGTGCACCCGTCCGGTCAACGGCTCGAAATCGGCGATGTCGAACGTGTACGGGTAGAGACATCCGTCCCAGCCGACCACATCGAACGGGTGTGTCGGATAGACCATCCTGGTGCCGACGACACCGGAGGAGCCCCGATGTTTGACCAGCACTTCGACGTCACCCGTGACGGTGGCGAGCAGGGGTTCACCCGGACCGTGCAGATCCCGCTCGCAATACGGGGCGGATTCGAGCAACTGACCGAAGCGTGACAGGTAGCGCTTCGCCGGAACGATATGGCTGCCCGCCTCGATCGCGTACGCCCGCAACACTTCGTCACCGCGGGGAATCCAGCGGTGTGTCGTCGCACGGGGGATCACGACGTAATCGCCCCGGCGCGCGTTCAACACACCGAAGACGGTTTCGACCGACGCCTCGCCCGACTCGAGGTAGACCACCTCGTCGCCGATCGCGTTGCGGTACAGCGGGGACGGCGCACCCGCCACCACGTAGGAGATGCGGACATCGGCGTTGCCGAGGATCAGCAGCCGCCCGGTGACGACGTCGGTCCCGGCTATCGCGTCGGCGTCGAACAGCGTGCGCAAGCGTAGGTGGCGCGGGCGTAGCGGATGATTCGGCACCGACGTCTGATCCGGTAACTCCCACACGGTGGCGTCGACGATCGCCGAGGGAATGTGACGGTGATACAGCAGCGACGAATCCGAGGAGAAGCCCTCCTCCCCCATCAACTCCTCGTAGTACAACGCGCCTTCCTGGCTCCGGTGCTGCGTGTGACGCTTCGGAGGAACCGAGCCCACCGATCGGTAATACGGCACGTGGCACTCCTCGGATGTCGATGCGGATGGACGCCGATCATCAGAAGTTATCGGTTCGAGCTGTGTCGGATCGCGGAAAGCGGGCATTGCTGCCCCATGGTGACACTGCGCTCCCGACTTCCCGCGACGACGGGTCGGCTGTTCTCGCGTTCCCATGACGGTCCCGCGTCCGGCGCGTCGCGCGTCCGGACGAGCACTCCCCGGGTGCACCGGGGACACGAGGCCGTCCTCGTCCTCGGGATCGGCTCGGCCGTACTCGGACTATTGGTCGCGATCTGGCCCGACAAGACGGTCCACTCGTTGGAAATGCTGCTCGGCGCGGGCATCGCCCTCGGCGCCGGAGTACAGATCTACCTCGCGATCGCCGCCCGATTCGCGACACCGTTGCGCGCCGTGCTGGCGCTGTGCGGAATGCTGACCGCGGCGCTGGCGCTGTTCAACGTGGTGGGCGGCAACTCGATTCCGTTGCTGTCGATCTGGCTCGGAGCGAGCTGGGCGATCGGCGGTGTCGGCCAGGCGACGGTCTCGGTCTGGGACGATCGGCTGGCCGAACCCGTACGCCACGAACTGACCGGCGTCGCGACCATGCTCGTCGGCATTCTCGTCCTGCTGTTTCCCCCGCAATCGCCGACCGCGCTGGGCTTCCTCGCCGCGGCGGGACTGGTTCTGCTCGGCGCGGCGAATCTGGCCCTGGCCGGAGTCGGCAGCAGCGCCGTCCACGTGGCGTGGACGCAGCGAATTCCCGTATCGCATACCTGAACCCGGGACGGTCAGTACAGATCGAATTCGGGCCGTAGATCAGGATCGGTGGAAGCGCGCCGTTCGCCGAACGCGGCGCGTAACCGTTCCTGTTCGCGACTGAGCAGCGTCCAGTCGTAGCTACAGTCGGGATGTTCGGCGACATCGACCAGCGGGTCGTCGGGATAGTCGAGATCCTCGTGCACGGCGATCACCCGGGCCAGACCGCCGCGCATATCGTCCTCGCCGTGGCCGAGGAACAGCTGGTTGTCGACATAGATGTCCGAACCCACCACGGGCCGATCGGTGAACGTGATTCGTTCGGAACCGCCGGCTCCCATACTCGCCTCCTCCACGGCGTCGAACCACACGGCGCCCTCCGGAGCGTACTGGTCAGTTGGTTGGACCATATCCTTTTCCCGCCCTCGAACCCCACCGAGTCGAACCGTCGCCCGCATTCGACCGTCCCGAGCGGACGGAATCGAGCCCTTCCCCTGCGCTCCTTGCGATCTCGTCCGTCTTCTTCGGCCTCCGCTTCACCACCGAAGGCGTCTACATGCGTTGATCGCAATATCTCCATATCGGCATCTTATAACCCTTACCCGGCCGACGCGCCCAGGAAATCACTCCGCAACGCCCGCCCTCTACGTTGACCCACACCGATGACCACACCCGACGAAGGGCACGCCGTGAACACCTACGCTCTGCCACGCTCCTACGGCGCGACCATGCCCGACTGGGTCTTCGACGAAATCGAGCACTCCCCCGCCGTTCTCGACTCCGACGAACAGCGCATGGCGCTGGTCCACCGGCTCGCGGCACGCAACCCGCGCGAAGGGTCCGGCGGACCGTTCGCGGCGCTCGTCATCGACAGCGCCACCGGCGCGATCGTCGCGGCGGGCGTCAATCTGGTACTGGCCAGCGGGCTTTCGTCCGCCCACGCCGAGGTGGTCGCGCTGTCGCTGGCGCAGACGCGGGTGGGCGACTGGGATCTCGGCGCGGTGGACGCGCCCGATCGCGAACTCGTCGTCAATTGGCGGCCCTGCGCCCAGTGCTACGGCGCGGTGCTGTGGTCGGGGGTGAAACGTCTGGTCATCGCGGGCGAAGGACCGGAACTGGAGCAGTTGACCGGTTTCGACGAAGGACCGATGCGCGAGGACTGGGCCGAACAATTCCGCGGCCGTGGCATCCGGGTCGATATCGGCGTCCAGCGCGACCGCGCGCTCGAGGTGTTCGCCGACTACGGACGCATGGCGGCCGACCGGGAATTCACCGTCTACAACGCGCGCGGCGCCGCCTGAGCGAGGCTCCGCCATCCTCGGGTAACCCGCACCGCAATCACTCCGCCTCCCGGTGCCGCGCACGCGATCACGCCCGCGCGGGTGAGAACACCTGCGGGTTCGCCGCCTCGGCCGCAGCCGACCGGCCTGCCCGCACCTCGGCCACCGTTGCGCTCGAGCCGAATGTAAACGTCGCGCAAACCGCCGAGCGTTCCTAGCCTTTCGGGGCATGACCACGGATCCGCGCGACCCGCCGATCGAGATGGTCGACGCCACGGCGACTGCGGTGGCCGATGACCCGACCGCCGCGCGCGTGGTGTTCCGAACCTCACCCCCATCGTCTGGAGCCCTCGCATGACCGACCCGTCGACGGCCGCGGATCCCACCGCGAGCTGGAGTTTCGAGACCAAGCAGATCCACGTCGGACAACTTCCCGACGGCACCACCTCCGCACGCGCGCTGCCGATCTACCAGACCACCTCCTACACCTTCCGCGACACCGACCACGCGGCGGCGCTGTTCGGATTGACCGAACCCGGCAATATCTACACCCGCATCATGAATCCCACCCAGGACGCGGTCGAGCAGCGCATCGCCGCGCTCGAGGGCGGTGTGGCCGCACTGCTGCTGTCCTCCGGACAGGCCGCCGAAACCTTCGCGATCCTGAATATCGCCGGGGCCGGCGACCACATCGTGTCGAGCCCGCGGCTGTACGGCGGCACCTACAACCTGTTCAGGTACACGCTGCCGAAACTCGGTATCGAGGTGTCCTTCGTCGACGATCCCGACGATCTGGAGCAGTGGCGTTCGGCGATCCGCCCGAATACCAAGGCGGTCTACGGCGAGACGATCTCCAACCCGCAGAACCACATCCTCGACATCCCCGGTATCGCCGAGGTCGCCCACGCCGCCGGAGTTCCGCTGATCGTGGACAACACGGTGGCCACTCCGTACCTGATCCAGCCGCTCGCGCACGGCGCGGATATCGTCGTGCATTCGGCGACCAAATATCTCGGCGGGCACGGCACCGCGATCGCGGGTGTCATCGTCGACGGCGGCGGTTTCGACTGGCGCGGTGGACGTTTCCCCGGTTTCACCGAACCCGACCCCAGCTACCACGGCGTCGTCTACGCCGATCTCGGCGCTCCGGCGTACGCGCTCAAGGCCAGGGTGCAGTTGCTGCGCGACCTCGGTTCGGCCGTGTCGCCGTTCAACGCCTTCCTCATCAGCCAGGGCCTGGAAACACTGAGCCTGCGCATCGAACGGCACGTGAGCAACGCGAAGGCCGTCGCGGAATTCCTCACCGAACAGCAGGGCGTCACCTCGGTCGCCTACGCGGGGCTGCCGTCCTCGCCGTGGTACGAGCGCGCGCTGGCGCTGGCCCCGAAGGGCGCGGGCGCGATCATCGGATTCGAACTCGCGGGCGGTGTCGACGCGGGCAAGCGTTTCGTCGAAGCGCTCACCCTGCACAGCCACGTCGCCAATATCGGTGACGTCCGGTCGCTGGTCATCCATCCGGCCTCGACCACGCATTCCCAGCTGACCCCCGAGGAGCAGCTCGCCGCCGGTGTCACGCCGGGGCTGGTCCGCCTCGCGGTCGGCGTCGAGGGGATCGACGACATCCTCGCCGATCTGCGCACCGGATTGGCTGCCGCCAACGCGTGATCCGTCGTCGGGGCGGTGGGCCGAGGTCCACCGCCCCGACGCGCGCTCCCGCGACCTCTCCACCGGACGCTCGTCCACCGATGGCCGCGACGCGCGGTGACACATACGATGTTCGTGCGTCGCGAGGAACGCGCGACGCCGGTCGATGAGCGCAGTCGGATCCCCCGCACGCAGCACGCGCCGGGCCGAGGTAGCCGTCGACCCGCGAGGTGCATATGGACCCGAACTCCGGATCCTGGATGTCGTACTCCCGATATGTCGCCATCGGAGACAGCCAGACCGAAGGCGTCGGGGATCCCGACGGCATGGGCGGCTATCGCGGGTGGGCCGACAGGTTCGCCGAATTGCTCGACGCGGCGTATCCGGGAGCGCACTACGCGAATCTCGCGGTCCGGGGCCGACGGGTCGGGCAGATCCGCGACGAACAGCTCGAGCAGGCGATCGCCCTCGATCCGGATCTCGTCACGGTCATGGCGGGTATGAACGATCTGATCCGGCCGCGCTTCGACCGGAAACCGCTGCTCGCCGATCTCGACATCATCTTCGGCGCGCTCATCGACACCGGCGCGACCGTGGTCAGCTTCACCTATCCCGATATCGGCGGCATCGCCCCGCTGGTGCGCCCGCTCTCACCGCGCATCTACGCGCTGAACGACGATCTGCGCACCCTGGCCGCGGAGCACGGTGTCGTACTCCTGGACTTCGAACTGGTCGAGGCGACCACGCATCCACTGGTCTGGTGCGACGATCGCCTGCACCTCGGCCCGCTCGGGCACGATCTCGTCGCCCGTGCCGTGGCCGACGCCCTGAGGCTGCCCGGCTCCGGCGACACCTGGCGCGATCCGCTGCCCCCGGCTCCGCACGCGAGCACGCTCACCGCGGAATCGGGGTGGGCGATCCGTCATCTGCTGCCGTGGATCGGCAGACGGATGCGCGGAACCTCCTCCGGCACCGGACTGTCCGCCAAACGCCCCGACCTGTTGCCCGTGGTGCTCTGACCGCGACCGACGGTCGATCAGGAGGCGGCCCGGGTCGCCGCGATCTCGAGGTACTCGGTACACGCGCTGCGTGAGGCGGGCCCGAAGACGACCTGGGCCCCGCCCGGCGACTCGGCGAAACACGGCCACAGCGCGTACCGCTGCGCCGCGTCGAGCAGGACGAAGAAGTCCTCGATTTCCTCGAAAGGCCCCATAGCTCACCTCACCGTCGCACGGCGGCTCGTCCGGTCGACTTCGGAAAACCCGAGGTACCGGTTGTGCCGAACTTCCGCCGGACTCCGAATTCCCTGATGCTGAACGAGTGCTTAGCATGACTGGCAGGGTTGATTTATAGCACTCACCGGGAAGGGAGGCAACAGGCCGTGCGCCACCGCCTCCCGGGCACCTATATCGACGCCTGAATCAGGTCCAGAGCACCGCGACGAGGACGTTCACGATCGCGAGTCCGCCCGCCGCATGGGTCATCCACGGGATGTCGTTGCCGCGTTTCGCGTCCGCCCGGCCCATCTCCGCGAAGGCCGCGACGAGGATCGCGATCACCAGCTTGACCCCGACTTTCGCGTTGTCGGGTTCCTTGCCGATCGAATCGATCGCCGAGGCCATACCGACCAGGATCAGTCCCGTGATGATCTGGGCGCGCGCACCCCACACCATCAGTTCCGAGACCTTCGGCTGCCCGGCGACATATCCGCCGACCACCGCCGCCATACCGAGCAGATGTGTCACGACCACGACGTTGTAGACGACTTCCGGCGCACTCACGTTGCGAACTCCCAACCGTTGAACGGGGACCGATGACGTCCGTTCTACCGTGCCGATCCCCGGTGGCCGCGTGCGGGACCGACCCTCGCACCACGAGTCACCCGGCCCGCGAACCGGTTCCACCGGGCCGACCCGAAAACGCGAGCGTGGCGCGGCGGGCGACCGGACCGGATTCGCCTATTCTGTCCGGCATGATCGGCGGACTCGACGCGACCGAAACGCTGGAACAGCCAGGATATCGACCGGACGCGGGCGGATTGGTCGCGATGCTGTCGGAGGCCGCGCGACGCCTCGACGAGGTCCCGTACGCGCCACAGCCCGCGGTCGTGATGCTCGCCCGATGCTTCCACGGATTCGCCGCGGCGGGACTGTCCAGCACGGCGCTCTACGAGCATCACGTGCCCCGTCCGCACGAATGTCTGCCGGTGGCACAGGAATGCGAGGCGATCAGCTACGAACTGATCGAGGTCATCGGCGAACATCGTCGTCTCGAGTATCGACTCGACCAGCACGCGATCGTCGAACAGCTCGCCGATCCCCTGCTGACCACCATCGGTCCCGACCTGACCGAATGTGTCACGCAGACACTGCGATTGGCGCAGCGACTACGCGAGGTCCTCGACCACCTCGCGGACGATGCCACCGCACCGCCGGAGGTGCGCGAGGTGGCCGCCGTCGCGGCGCGGTCGGCCGAATACCTGCGAAGCCAGTACGAATAGCGGGCGCGCGGGTGGCTTCCCGCACGCCCCTTCGTCACTCAGCGTCCGGCGCGCCCGCACCGCCGTCTCATCGACGACGGGTCGCGTAGACCTCGTGCAATTCGGTGCCGATCAGCGCCGCGTCCTGTCTGGTGCGCGCCGTGAATCCCTGCCTGCTCAGCAGATCGCAGACCTGGGCGAGGCGGCCATCGATATCGTGGACCTCGGCGACGACGGCGCGGATGCGGGGCCAATCGCCCTCGGCGACACCGCGCAGCACATCCATCTCGGCTCGCTCGACATCGATCTTGAGTACGCCGATCTCGCTGTCGGGCGCGTGCTCGTCGATGATCGCCGACACGGTGGTGACCTCGACGTCGATCTGCTCACCTTCGTGGAGTTCGGCGGTGATCATGTCGATCGCCTCGTCGGGCAGGCCGCTGTTGCGCAGGAAGACCTTGGTCGCCTCGTCGTCGGCCGCGCGGTCGGCGTAGAACCCCGAATTCGCCGTTGCCCGCGGGTACCAGGTGAACGGCAGCGTTCCGCGTTCCGCGCCGACGGCGATGCGCAACGGAATACCCCCGGGCACATGGGAAGCCACGTTCCGCTCCAGGCAGTCGAACGTCGCCGGAGCCGGTTCGGCGGTGACGACCTTGACCCCCGGGCAGGTGTCGGCGAACATCATCGCGCTGAGGCCGATATTGGCCCCGATATCGATGGCGACGTCGGAGGGCCGCAATTCCGCGGCGGCCAGCCGGTAGAAACCGGTCGTCGACATCTCGCCCCACAGCATTCGCGCCTCGGCCGGACTCGTACAGGCGATCATCCTGCCGTCGTCCAACCGAAGCTGTTGAATCTGAGAAGAACTCGTTTGCATACGTTCACGAACCTTTCGAGGATCACTCCGATGAGGACAGCAGAGAACTTGATCGAACTCGAGATGGTGTGCCGAACGCCGTCCATGATTCATCCGCGCCCGCGCTCACGCAAGAACCGGGTCGGACGCGCGTCACCCGCGCGGGGACGGGAGCCGCGCGGGGACGGGAGGCGCGGGGTTCAGCGGGCGGCGTCGGCCAGGATGTCGGCGGGCGTGAGTGCCGCGGTGATGGTGTCGACGGTGACACCGGGCATCAGGTCGCATTCCGCGCCCCTGGTGACCATGCGTAGCGGGGTATCCGCGGGAATGTGGCGGCGCAGGTGCGCGGCGATGGCGGCCGCCTGGCCGAGGGTGCCCGCGATGGTGAGGCCGCGATCGTCCATCTGGGCGTAGCAGAGGTCACCGGGCTCCTCGATATCGGCGCGGATCCGCAGCAGCTCCTCACGACCCCCGCCGTGGAAGTGGATGCCCGCCCGCGCCGTATCGGTGAACACCTCGGGCCGGTAATGGGCCATCGCCTCGAAGACCAGGGTGCGCAACGGCACGCGCCCGCGACCTGTCACCGGAGTTGTCACCGCCGGGCCGTACACGCCGTAGTCCGAGAAATACCACTTCGAATGACGCTCGACGATCACTGCCACGCTGTCTCCTCACGACTCGAAACGCACCTGTCGCGCTCGGGGACGGTTCGGACCACGAACGCGTGTGTATCTCAGGACGCGGGACGACGTCCGAGGCGAGGATCACTCCCGGAGAACGCCCGCCGTAACGGCAGGGGCGCATCGTCGAACGGGCTGTGACGACGGTGCACCACCTCGGTATTCGTAGCAGACCGCCGACCCGGCGGCGGCGCAACGACCCGATCCGTTACGCGAGTGAGCCCGTATGCCGTCCTCGGCATACGGGCTCGACACACCGAGAGAACAGGTGTCGGGAACGACTGCTCCCGCACCTGCTCTCGGTCGGCGCGATCAGCGCACCGAGCGGCTGCGCCCGGTCACCAGACCGACCAGGAACAGCAGGATCACCGCGCCGCCGAGGCAGGTGAAGAAGCTGAACCACAGGCCGCCGCCCTCGACGTCGACATCGAAGAGCTTCAGGACGAACCCGCCGAGCAGGCCGCCGATGACACCGACCACGATATTGAGCAGAATGCCCTGTTGCGCATCGGTTTTCATGATCTTGCTGGCGATCCATCCGGCCAGGCCGCCGATGATGATCCATCCGATGATTCCGAGACCGAGCATCGTGTTCTCCCATTCTGGAGCCGAGCGCCTCACCGTTCGAGTCGCTTCGCCCACGGCATACCCCGCACGAGGGCGCTCAATCGAGCAGAATCACACCGTCGGAGTCGACGGG
This sequence comes from Nocardia noduli, assembly GCF_019038455.1. Taxonomy (NCBI): domain Bacteria; kingdom Bacillati; phylum Actinomycetota; class Actinomycetes; order Mycobacteriales; family Nocardiaceae; genus Nocardia; species Nocardia noduli. Next base: position 22,370 of record NZ_JAFMPL010000018.1, on the reverse strand, counting down.
TGGCCCCGGTCGTCTCGACCGGACGGATCAGGTCGTGATATTGTTCCAGACACTTGTCCAGTGCACTGTCTTATTATTTCCGTACCGGACACACAGCCGTCACCACCGACCCATCGAGCACCGTGATGTCGAGCAATTTCGCAGACCTTTTCGAACAGACCGCCGACCGCGTACCCCACCGTGCCGCGGTGGTCCACGGTGACCGGACCGCGACCTTCGCCGAACTCGACGTCCGCGCCAATCGAATAGCCCACACGCTCGCCGCGCGCGGGGTGGGCCTGGGCACCCACGTCGGCTACCTGATGCACAACAGCATCGAGACCGTCGAGACGATCCTCGCCTGTTTCAAACTCGGCGCGGTGCTGGTCAACGTCGGCTACTGGCACGGGTGGGCCCAGATCCGGCACCTGTGCGATCACGCCGATCTCGAAATCCTCGTCCATCACCGCTGCTACGAACCGGCGGTCGCCGAGGCGCGTCAGAGCCTGCCGAATCTGCGCCACACCATCGCGGTCGCCGACGAGTTCACCGAGCGCAGGCAGGCGCCGAGCGCGGCGTCCGCGGAAACGGATCTGCGCGCGGGCCTGCCGTTCCGCCCGCTCTCGGCGCGCGGCGGCGAGGATCTGATGCTCGTCTACACGCTCGGCACCACGGGACCGCCCAAGGCGATCATGTGGCAGCACCAGGATCTGGCGCGGGTACTCGCGGGGAGTATGGATTTCCACCTCGACCGACTCGGCGCGCGCAGACTGCGCGGCTCCCACCAGGGCGCCGGTCATCCCGAATGGCTCGTCCTCGTTCCGCTCGGCGACGCCGCGGGCGTCATGCCGACGCTGACCGCGTTGCTGTGCGGCCACACGGTGGTGCTGACCTCACGATTCGATCCGGAGGAGATCTGGCGGATCGTCGCGGAGAAACGTCCGCAGGTCCTGGTGTCGGCGGGCGACGCGATGGCGCGGCCGCTCCTCGACGCCTATCGCCGACGCCCGACCGACGCCACCTCGCTCACGACCATCGCCTCCTGCGCCGCCCCGCTGTCGCAATCGGTGAAGAACGAACTGCTCGAACAATTCCCGTGGACCGACGTCTTCGAATCCATCGGATCGTCGGAAACCGGATTGCGCGGCGCGGGCGTGGCCCGCAAGGACGACGATCTCGCCCGCCGCTCCCGCTTCCACCTCGCCCCCGGCACCGTCGTCGTCGACGCCGACGGCGCGCCGACCGAGACCGGGGCCGAAGGGTATCTCGCGGCGACCAGAAATCTTCCGCTCGGCTATTACAAGGACCAGCGCGGCACCGATTCCCTGCTGCGGGCCACCGCGCGGGAGTCACTGGCCATCTCCCAGGATGTCGCCAGGGTCGAATCGGACAGCACGATCACCTTCATCGGCCGCCGGGACACCTCGATCGAGATAGCGGGCGTGACGGTCTTCGTCGAAGAGATCGAGAACGTCCTCAAATCGTTCGACACGATCGGCGACGCGATGGCGATCGCCCTACCCCACCCCGGCAGGGGCAGTCAGATCGCGGCGCTGGTCTGCTCGACGGACGGGACGACCTTGTCCTCGGCGGCACTCAAACGACACCTGTGCCGTCATCTGGCCTGGTCGAAAGTGCCGCGGCTGATCTGGTCGGCGCCGACCCTGCCGCGCTCCCCCAGCGGCAAACCCGACTATCGCCGGGTCCAGAGTTACATCGCCGAACGCGTTCCCAATCATGTGCTCGCGCCACGCGGCCCGGCGTGAGCCGCGGCGGATATCGCGCGGCGGGAATAGGAACGCGACGCCCGGCGCTGATCGTGACACGTTCGATTCGTAGGGGAGGGCGTCATGTCCCTGACGCTGGTGGTGCTGATCGCACTACTTCCGGCCGTCGCGGTGCTCGCGGCATACACGACGGTGACGTTGAGCTACTGGTGGGAAATGCGGAAATCCGTCGAACCCGCCGCGATACAACAGAATCCGCCCGGTGTGGAACGACCGCGCTGATGTCGCGTTCCGGCGTGCGCCGCGATCACCCGGCCGCCCGCCCGCCCGCGGCCGGTAGCGCGCCGTGGTAGAAGTATCGGCCCAGACCCACCGTGAAGACGATGATTCCGTAGATAGAGTGCTCGACCGAGGCCGTGAACAGTGACTGCGTTCGCAGGTATCGGGTCGCGAAGATCCAGCCGCCGACGGCACTCGCCGCCACGGAGAACCAGCTCCCGAAGATGATGTGCACGTAGCCGAAGGCGGCCGCGCTGGCGGCGACCGCGCCGACACCGTCACCGAAGATCGGCGCGTAGCGGTGCAGGAGAAACGACCGGAAGATCACTTCCTGCGGATACACGCTCACCACGGGATAGGCCAGCATCACCGCGAGCCAGATCCGCGGATTCCGTCGCGGTAGGTCGAACAGATCGGCGCGCCGGAACACCGCGACGGCCGCGGACAATCCGAGCGCGCTGGTCGCCGCGGCCGCCGCCATCGACGGGCTCTGCGCGCGCAACGCGCCCGCCCGCCAGAATCTGCCGCGATCGAAATCCGGTGCGCGGCGCAGATACAGCACGGCCCCCGAGGTCAACGCCAGCAACGCGGGAATCGGCGACCTACCGCGCGTCACCGCGTTGTACACCGTCGGTCCACCGAAGAACAGCACCGCGTATTCGGCTCCGAGATATGCCCGCCGCAGGCGTGGAATCCTCACGCGCGTCAACCTATTCGCCGCGCTCCCGACCACCGCTTCGCGCAGCCGAACCGCGGGTGGCACGAACGCGAATTCTTCGCGTCTTCGCGGCGAGCCGGTCCCGGTTGTTATGTGAGCGGAGTCGTCGCGCTGGGGCCCTGACGGTAGCGCGTCATCGTCAGTCGTTGTTCGACGGCGTTGTATTCGGGGATCGGCAGCGGGAACCAGTAACTTCCGTCGAGCCACATCTGACCGAGCAGCGGGACCGGCTTACCCAGGATGTTCACGCCCTCGCCGTGCGGCGGGTTCGTGAACGCTCCGACCGAGCCGCCGTCGATGAAGAATTCCACTCGCTCGTGGTCGAGGCGGACCGCGTAGGAATGATCCGCCGCGAGCAGGCCGGGGTCGAGCATGGTGATCCGCGGAACGAGTTCTCCGCCGCGCTTGACCATGAGGAAGAAGCCGCGCGGTAGTTCCGATCCGAGCACAGTGAAGATCGGGCGGGTGAGAGCGCTCGCGTCACCGATCAGACCGTGCGAGCCGTTGTACATGAACCAGGCGATCTCCAGGCCGAGCGGATCGATCGACCGGTTCGACACACCCCAGCCAGCGGTGCCGTTGTGGCCGGTCATATCCGGCGCGCCCTCGATGTCCATCGTCATCGTCTGACCGGGTTCGAAGACGGGCCGGGCCAGGATCTCGGAGTTGTTGTAGGGGAACAGGCCGTCGACGGTGCGAGGGTTGACCATGGTGACACCGTCCGCGTAGCCGGTGGACGAGTACCCGACATTGGTATTGCACCAGTCACCGACCGGCGCGGCGGCGAAACTCTCGTCCATCGCGCGGGTGGGGGTCGGCGCTCCGGTGCCGATATAGCCCGCGAACGCGTTGATGTTCAGTACCGCGCAGTTCGGCAGCCCGTCATCGGCGCCCGGGATCTGGATATTCGGATCGGCGGCGGCCACTCCGGCCGCCATCACCGTGGCGAGAACGACACCGGTCGCCCCCGCCGTCATCGTGCGCCGCCGCTTCTGTGCACTGCTCATGTTCTCTCCCGCTTACGTGGTTGATGAGATGATGCACAAAGAAACGTATCAATATCTCAACCTCGCGCGGCTATCCGAGTGGGCGATACCTCGCCTACCGCACCACCAAACCCGCTGCGGTACTGAAGAATTCGCACACAACATGATTCGGGCCACTATTCCGCGAAACCGCCCGTTATGATCGAGTAGTTGATAGAGTTAGTACCTAATCATGTCATTGCCGCATCGTGGCGGCCTGGAGAAGCGAGACCCGATGCCGTGCTGCCTGCTTGCCGGATACCTCTCCGCCGGCGCGCACCGACTCTGGCGGCGCGTACGCGGCCGACCGATCGCACCGGCGGAATTCGCGCCGACCGCACAGCGCCCCGGCCCCGCCGCCTCGCACACGGCACGAACCGAGGCCGCCTGATGAGCGCGCCCGCCCCGCGAATCATGCCCTCGGTCACCGAATCCGACACCGACGATCTCGCCTTCCAGCGCTATGTCCTCGACCTGGCACTGCAACCGATCGACCGGTTCGACGGATTCGACCGCATCGAACAGATCGGCGGCAGCGCGCTGCGCTACCAGCTGAATTTCATCGGCTACGCACTCGCCATGGCGCAATACACCAGAACTCCGGCCTTCACCGGCTATCTCGCCGAGGCGCAGCGCAACGCCATCGTCAAGATGTGCGACAAACGCGTGTGGGGTTACTGGGCCGCGGAAAGCCTGGTCGGCTACGCCAGGATCAACACCGATCCCATCCGGCACGCGAACGTCATGTACAGCGGCTATTTCGGGGTCATGCTCGGCCTCTACGAAACCCTCAACGCCGACCCGACTTTCGACCGTCCGGGATCGTTGAAACTGACCTGGAGCCCGCGCACGACACACGACTACGATTTCGCCCGGCTCTCCCGCGCGATCCGCCGCAACATGCTGGCGCGCGAGGACTGTCCGCAGTACGCGTGTGAACCGCATCTGATCTACCCGATCTGCAACGTCTTCGCATTCAACACACTGGTCATGCACGACCGCCTGCACGGCACGGAACTGACCGGCGATCTCGTCGACCGGGTACGCCACAGCTACCTGCACGACGGATGGCGACTGCGCAACGGGCGGTTCATCCCGGGCAGGCTCGGCCCCTCCCTCACCATCAGCAAGCCGGTACTCGGCTACGACGCGGGCATGGTCGCCTGGCTGAACGCGATGATGCCCGACCTCGCGCGCGACACGTGGACCACCATCCGCGATCGGTTCGTCGACTACGACGGTACGAACGCGCGCCTGCGCGGCAGCGCCCGCGCCCGGGTCGATCTCGGCAACTACAACGTCGTCAACGGCGACGGCATGACCAAGGTCTTCGTGGCGAGCGCCGCGGCCGAGTTGGGTGACACCGATCTCGCTGCCGCGCTGACCCGTTCCCTGGGCGAGAGCTATCGCCTCGTCGAACGCGACGGCGCGCGACGTTTCGCCGACGTCTCGACCGTCACGAACGCCCATCACGCGCTGACCCGATTCCTGCGACCGGACGGCCTGCGCGATCTGATGCTCGGCGCGGTTCCGCCAGGGTGGCGGACCGGGCCCGTTCTGGCCGACGCCGCCTATCCCGACGTGCTCGTCGCGCGCGCGGTGACCGACGGCACCGGACTCGAACTGGTGCTGCGGCCGGGGCGTGGCGACAAGCGGGTTCGGCTGGCCGTGCACCGACTCCTCCCGCACCGGAGTTACCGCGTCACGGGTGCGACCGAGCCGACGGTATCCGCGGACGCGAACGGCGAATGCGTGATCGAAGTCGACCTCGGCGGACGCACCGACGTGCACGTCACCCCGGTCTGACCTCGGCGTGGATCACGCGAACACCGCGGTGACATGGGCGCTGTTCGTCGCGTGCCTGCTCGCCGCGATCGTGGCGGGCACCCGGCTGTTCCGACCCGATCCCGGCCGGTTCGGACGAGGTGGGGAGCTCGTCCACGTGATCATGCTCGTCGCCATGTCCGCGATGTGGACCACGGCGGGCGCGGGGCTCCCGATCGCCTTCTGGCGCATCGTTTTCGGCGCGGTGGCGGTGGGATCGACGGTGTGGTCGGTCGTCGGAGGTCGAAGGATCGGTCCGGCGAGCAAAGAAGGTCGGTTCGGTGCCGTGGTCCCCGGCGAATCGACCGGTGTGGACCGTTCCGTCGGGCGGGCCGATATCGCACCGTCCAGCCGACCGGATGCGACACGCTCCGGCGAACCGGCCGTTGCGGACCGGCGGGCCGAGGCGAGCGGGCGATCCGTCGGTGGGGGCAACGATGCGGAACTGTTCGGCGAGAAATCCGGCGCGGCGATCTATCACGGCATCGCCGCGTTCGCCATGGTCTACGCGACGCTCACCCCGCACGGTCCGCGTGCCGAACACACCCCGCACGCGTCGACTCCGCCGATCCCGGCGATCGGATGGGTGCTGGTCGCACTGTTCGTCCTCGACGCGATGGTTCTCGTCGCCACCGCGCTCCGCGTGCCCGAGCGGTTCGGCCGAAGTCTTCCCGCGACGTTCGCGGCGGTATTCCCGCACGCGACAATGGATTTCGCCATGGCGACGATGCTCGCCCTCGCCCTGCGACCTCCCGGCTGAACGCCGCGCGGCCATCTGCGATGCCCCCGGATCCGTCCGCGCCTCCCTCGACGCAGTTCGCGCCCTGTCGGATCAGCGTTCGCCGCGCGGTCCCACCTCCAGTGCTCCGCCGGCGGCGCGCCAGTCGATCAATCCACCGGACATGTTCTTGGCGTCGAAGCCGTAATCGATGAGCAGGTTGGCGGCGCCGTAGGACCGCAGGCCTCCGGTGCAGAAGGTGATCAGGAGTCGGTCCTCGGGTAGTTCCTCGCATCCCGCTGTCAGCTGTTCCAGCGGAAGGTGGATCGCACCGGGGATGTGGGTGCGGTTCCATTCGAACCGGCGGCGCACGTCCACGATCAGCGCGCCCGCCCGGACGGCGTCGATCGCCTCGGCCGCCGAAACGGCGGGGGCGCGATGGAGGTAGTGGCGGATACTCATGGTCGGTCCTCACGTGGTCGGTCGTTCTTACTCGTTCGCGAATGTCTGTGCGGCCCGGCGGATTCACGCGATCGCCCCGGACCGGGCCGGTCACCGGCCGCCTGTACGGCGCGAAAGAGGCCGGGCAGCATCTCGCGCAGCGCGCTCGGGTCCATCGCCTCCGACAGGAGAGCGTCGAGTTCGGCGTACGCCTGTTTCCCGACGTCGAGCAGCCGTCGCCCCTCGTCGGTCACCGCCAGCTTCGCGGTGCGACCGCGGCCGCCGCCGGTCACCTTCTCGACCGCTCCCGATTCCTCGAGTTTCGACAGCGTCGCCTGCATGCTCTGCGGGGTCACCGACGCACGGCGTGCCAACTCGCTGTAGGACAGGCCGGGATCCCGGGAGAGATGCCCCAGCGCGGAGAGATGGCGGATCGCGATGCCCTCGGCCGCCAATCGGGCTTCGACACCGCCGCGCAACCGACTCCCCAGCATGATCAGTAGGAACGCGGGACTCAGCGGTGGGACTGCACCCCGGTCACCGGACACGACATTCACCACCTCTCCAGTTTCAGTCTAACTGAAACCGGAGAGCGATCATCGCGAGCGCAAATCTGGTGCGCGCCGACCTTGCCGCGCAGAATCCTCCCATGAATTCTGCCGCGAACGGCGTTGTGGGCCCGTGGCATTCGGCCTAGCGCGCGCGACGGGACCGGTCGCGCCGGTCGTGTACGACCGGCGGTCCACCCTGTGGTGCTGCCTCGGGGCGGGGTTCGCGACCTTGCTCGACGGCGCCGTCATCGCTTTCACCGCGCCGTCGGTCCAGTCGGCACTCGGCCTCGGCGATTCCGCGACGCTGTGGTTCCTTTCCGCGTTCTCCTTGACGTTCGGGCTCGGACTCGCGCCCGCCGGACGGCTCGGCGACGCCTACGGGCGGCGCGGGCTGTTCCTCGCGGGGCTGGGCTTCTTCCTGGTCGGATGCGTCGCGTCGGCGGGAGCGGTCGGCACCTGGTCGGTGATCCTCGGACGGCTCGTCCAGGGTTTCGGCGCGGGCGTCATCAGCGCGCAGGTACTCGGGGTCATCCAGGATGTCTTCACCGGCCCCGACCGGTTGCGCGCCCTGGCCCGGTATTCCGCCGCGGGCGCGGCCGCGGCGATCGCGGGCCCGGTACTCGCCGGTGTCGCACTGTGGCTGCTGCCCGCCGAATTCGCCTGGCGCGTAGTGCTTCTGCTACCGATCCCCTTCACCGTCGCGACGATCGTGCTCGGCGTCCGGGGACTGCCGCGCGTTCCCCGAGCACGTCGCGCGACCGATCTCGACCTGCCCGGTATCGCCGCGCTGGGACTCCTCGTCGTCCTCGTGACGGTGCCGATCATCGATCCCGGCCTCCCGGGTGCCGCCATCGCCGCCGTCTGCGTCCTCGGCTGCGGGTCGGCGGTCGGACTCGCGTGCTGGGAACGGCACTACGCTCGCACCGGACGCCTGCCGTTGTTCGCACCGGCGCTGATGCGGTCACGCGGCTACGTGACCGGCAATGTGGTGGCGCTGCTGTGGTTCGGGTCCAGCCTGGCCTTCCACACCGTCAAGACCATCTATTTCATGCAGGTGTGCGAGATTCCCGCGCTCGCCATCGCGCTGGCGCTCATCCCCTCGGCCGTCGCGCGCATCGTCGCGTCGGGCTGGGGGCAGCGACTCTTCGCGACGCACGGTCCGCCGCTGGTCACCTACGGTCTCGTCGTGCACACCGGCTGTCTGGCGGCGAGCGCGGGAGCGACCGCGTTCTCGGACGGTTGGACGCTGTTCTTCGTCCTCGCCGCGATCCAAATCGCCTTCGGACTCTCCAGCGGCGTCGTGGAACCGCCACTGCGGGTCGTGACCCTGGCCTTCTCCCCCTCGTCACTGCACGGCGTCGCCGCGTCGTTCCTGCAACTGACGCAACGCCTTTCGGCGACCGTATGCATCGCACTGTGCACCGGCGTGCTGCTCGCCTTCGGCGGCACGGCCTCGTCGGCATCGTTGCGGTGGGCGATGATCCTCTGTGCCGTGGCCTCGGCGGTGGCGACCGCCGCGTCGTTCTCGCGACACTTCCGCACGGACGCGCCCCCGGCCGTGCCCGAGACTCCGGAACCGGGTATGGACTCGCACGGCGTCGCCTGACCGGCGAGGGTCGCCGGGAACCGATCACCACGAGCGCAAACCTTGTTCCCCTCGATCGCCGGTGACGACAATCGCGGTATGAGGATCGCTTTCGCCGTGTCCGCCGCGGTCGCCGCCTGCCTGTGGAGCGCGGGGATCGCCGGAGCCGACACGTTGACACCGGATTACGCGCAGGTCGCGAACGGATCGGGCGACGACCCGTCCGACAATCTCACCCCCGGCGCCTCCCCTATCCAGGTGCCCGATCTCGACGTGCGGCACACACCCGACACCACCGTCGTCGTCGCCCACCCCTACCTCGCACCGTGGGTGCACGCCCTGGTGCCGGTGCCCGCGAACATCGGCCTCGAGATCCGAGGTGCGGCGCGGGTGACGCTGCCGTCTCCGGTCGACGGCACGACAACGGTGCTGAATCCCAACGGCCACTGCGTATTCGGCGCCGTGGACGATCCCGCGCTGTCCGCGACCGCACTGGCGCCGATCCGGATCGACACCCCCGGATTCCAGCTGGTGATCGACCCGGCCCTCAGCCGATAGGCCGAGTCACCAGGTCAGCACCGGCTTGACGACATGGCCCGCGCGCTGATCCGCCAGCGCGGCCTCGATATCGGCGTGCGGATATCCGGCCACCAGTCGCTCGATCGGGAATCGGCCCGCCGCGTGTAGTTCCAGCAGACGCGGGATGAAGGTATGCGGGTCGGCGTCACCTTCGAGGCAACCGCGCACGGTTTTGCCGCCGAGGACGATATCGCGAATATCGATGGCGGGCACGCCTGCGCCCAAGCCCACGGCGACGACCGTCCCGCCGACCGCGAGCGCCGCGGCGGCCTCGGCGAGCACGGTCGCCGATCCGGTGGTGTCGAGCACGTGGGTCGCGCCGCCCCGGGTCAGGTCGCGGATCGCCGCGGTCGTCTCGCCACCGGCCGGATCGATCGCGGTGACGGCACCGAGGGTGAGCGCGAGTTCACGACGCGGTCCGTTCGGTTCGACCACGATGATCTGCTCGACACCCGCCGCGCGCGCCGCCAGCACACCGGCCATACCCACGGCACCGGCGCCGTAGACGACGAGGGCCGCTTCGGGTTCGGGACACAGGACATTGAGCACCGCACCCGCGCCGGTCTGGAATCCGCAGCCCAGCGGCGCGGCGAGAACCGGATCGGTGGCGGCGTCGACGACCACCGTATTGTCCCGGGTGCTCAAGGCGTAGCCCGCGAAACTGGACTGGCCGAAGAATCCGTCGCGCACCCGCGCACCGCCGACCGTGACCCTCGGCGACTTGTCGGACCTGGCGCCGAACTGGTTCAGGGCCAACGAATGTCGGCAATAGGCGAGGCGCCCGCCGCGACAGCTCGCGCACTCACCGCAGGAGCGGAAACTCAGGACGACCCGGTCGCCCGCACGCACCCCGCCGACCTCCGCGCCGACCGCCTCCACGACGCCCGCGCCCTCGTGCCCGAGCAGGACCGGTCGATCCGGTCCGCCCGCCGCGCGGGTGACGAGATCGGTGTGGCAGATGCCGACGGCCTCGACCCGGACCAGGATCTCGTCCTCGCGCGGGGAGTCGACCTCGACGTCCTCGAGGCTGAACGGCGCGGCGGGGTCACGTGACAGCAGCGCGGTGGTCAGCACTCGCCGTCCCGCTCGAGCAGGAAGTAGAAGTATTCGCCCTCGGCGAGCACCAGATCGGGGCGTCCGTTCATGATGCCCATCAGGGTCGACTCGTCCAGACGTTTGAAATGGTCGAAGACCGGACGTCCGTCGTAGACCATCGTCGCGGTGACCTCACCGCGGAATTCGATATTCCACAGACTCGCCTCGCCGCCGCCGAGTTCGACATTGGAGAACAGCGATCCGTCCTCGGCCCGGCAGATCAACGGTTCCGCGCGGGGCAGCGAATGGAAATTCTTGCCGTACCAGCGGCTGGCGGGCAGGGCCCGGCACAGCGGGTGTCCCGTGGCGAAGGCCGCGCCGCGCCACCGTCCGAGTATCTCTTCGGCCCGCACGGTCGGCAGTTGCGCCCACAGCGCGTCCAGGTCCGCGGTGGCCACCCCCGATTCCCGGGCAGCCAGTTCCCTCCAGGACTCCACAGATACAGCCATCGGCGACACCTTCCGTTTCAGAACCATCCGGTTCGTAAACCTTAACCGCGAACCAAATGGTTCGGCAAGATAGGATGCCGCAATGCGCGCCGCCGGTCATGCCACCAGGGAACGGATTCTCGTCGCCGCCAAAGCCGAATTCGCGCAGTACGGTGTCGCGGGCGCGCGGATCAATCGCATCGCCGCGGCGGCCAAGGCCAGCAAGGACCGGCTCTACGCCTATTTCGCGAGCAAGGACGCGCTCTACACCGCGGTCACCGAGCAGTGGGCCGACCACACCACCGCCGAGACCGCGTTGAACGCCGCCGACCTACCCGGTTACGTCGGTCGGCTGTACGACCACTACCTCCGATATCCGGACAACGCCCGGCTACAGGCCTGGGCCGATGTCGAACGACTCCACATCCCCGAAGCCGAACAGGTCGTCCGGCGCGTGATCGCCGCCAAGATCACCGAGGTCGAACGCGGCCAGCGCGAAGGTCTGGTGACGACCGATTTCCAGCCGATCACCCTGATCGTCATGCTCACCGACCTGGCCCGCACCGCCTCCGCGCACGCCACGAGGGACGACGGCAAACACAATATCGCCGAACGCCGCGCCGCCCTGGTGCTCGCGGCGCGGCGGCTGGTGACACCCGACCAGGGGTGAGAACGGGTCAGGCGTCGGCCCCGACGCGGCTCTCCTCCACCACCGCGCCGTCGTCCTCCCCCACCGGGGCGCGACCGGCCCGGTACCGCTCCCACATCCTCACCACCACGATGGTGATCCCGACGTACAGGTAGCCGAGCAGCACGTCGATGACATAGTGCTCACCGCCGTAGACCAGGGTGAACGCCATAGCGAACGGGAAGAGCGCCAACGGGACTCGCAGCCACCACCTGCGCACCAGCGGCCAGAGCGTCACGGTCACGAGCACGGCGAAGGCGGTATGCAGCGACGGCAGGGCCGCGACGTAATTGCCCTGCTCCTCGAGCCATTTCGCACTCACGTCCGGCGACACCATGCCCAGCCCGAAACCCGAGATCCGCTGAACCTCCTCGTCGATCGCCCCCTCGCGGCTCGCGTACCACGGCGGGGCGGCGGGCACGAGAATGTAGGTGACCAGGGCGAGATAGGACAGCACAAGGATGCGGCGCATGTACCGCGCCCACATCGGCCGCGAATACAGGTAGAAGATCGCCGCCACCGCCCACGGGACGATGAAATGGGTGGTGTAGACGATGCCGATGATCGGCGTCCACCAGGGCTGGCCGTCCTCGGCGAGATGCTGTTGCAGCCACACCGTGGGCAACGCGCCGTCGAAGAACCAACGCTCCACCGTCACCAGTTCGTGCATGCGCAACGGCATCCCGACGGTGTCGGCCAGGTCGCGGGTGAAGTCGTACACCAGCAGCACCGCCACCAGCGGCAGCCAGTCCACCACGACCCGCAGATGATCCCGCCACGGCCGATCGATGCTGAACGCGATGATTCCGGTCAGGATCCACGCCACCTCGGTCAACCGACCGCCCGGAATGAGGCCGGTGAGAACCGCCGCGACGAGCGCGATCAGGTAGGCGTACCGGACCGCGACGCGCACCACGCGCCGCGTCCCGTGCGGATAGTCTTCCTCGGATACCGCTGTCCGAGTGAATTCGGTGGACAACCCCGTCATTCACCCAGTGTTCCACGCCGATTCACCATCTTGCGTTCCGAGCGTTGCGCTCCGAGATTCTCGCGTGGGGAATCAGGGTGGGGAAAGTGCGCGCTACCACCGGTTTCCCTGCCCTCATCGGCCGAATCACCCATTCAGGACAAAACGCCGACCGAAACCGCCGTCGGTCCGGTGCGCGGGCCTTCGATGACGATGGTCATCGTCGAGTGCTGGTCGGCGGCGGCTCGCCCGGCCAGGCGCGTAATCGACAAAGCGGTCATCGCGGCAGTCCGATGACACCTGGACACGCGCCTACGCGCGACCACCGTCGACGGCCGAGCACCGACCAAATGCGCACGCGGTGACGTGCAGTCATCGCGCTTTTCGTCACAGTCACTGATTACGTCATCCGACGGACGCGGTGCCGTGTGCGCTCTACCTAGCGTCGACCTGGTGACCGGATGCGGTCACCAGACGATCCCCAGGGAGTTTCGATGACCATCAACAGACGACGACTGTTCGGCGGAGCCATCGCGGTGGGCGCAGCCGGAGTCGCCGCGAGCGCGCTCGGCGCCTGTTCGACCGACGAATCCGCTGCACCAGTTGCCGCCCCCACTCCCGGCGCGGCGCTGCGCGTCGGCTCGGGAGCCAACATCACCCTCGGCCCGGTGAAACATGTCGAAGCGGGACTGCTCAACACCGCCTACATCGAGTACGGTCCCATCACCGGCACCCCGGTGCTGCTGCTACACGGCTGGCCCTACGATCCCTACAGCTACGCCGATGTCGGGCCACTGCTCGGGGCGGCGGGCTACCGGGTGATCGTGCCGTACCTGCGTGGCTACGGCCCCACCACATTCCTGTCCGCACAGACGGTCCGCAATGCCCAGCAGACCGCGATCGCACGCGACGTCGTCGACCTGATGGACGCACTACGCATCGACACCGCGATCCTCGGCGGGTTCGACTGGGGCTCACGGACCGCCGACATCGTCGCCGCGCTGTGGCCGCAACGCTGCAAAGCACTGGTCTCGGTGAGCGGATATCTGGTCACCTCGCTCACCGCCAATCAGCAACCACTGCCACCACAGGCCGAACTCGGATGGTGGTATCAGTACTACTTCGCCACCGAGCGCGGACGCCTCGGCTACGACCGAAACCGCCACGACTTCAACAAACTCATCTGGCAGACCGCCTCACCACAATGGCATTTCGACGATGCCACCTACGAACGAAGCGCGGCCACTTTCGACAATCCCGACCACGTCGACATCGTCGTCCACAACTACCGCTGGCGCCTCGGCCTGGCGCCGGGCGAGCCGCAATACGACGGCTACGAACAGCGACTCGCGACCGCTCCGGCCATCGCCGCGCCCACCATCACCCTGGCCAGCGACTTCGACGGCGCAGCCAAGAACGGCGCGGCCTACCGGGGCAAGTTCACCGGCCGATACGAACACCGCGTACTCGACGGAATCGGGCACAACGTCCCCCAGGAAGCGCCGCAGCCGTTCGCCCGAGCGGTCATCGACGCCGATCACCTGTGACTGCCGTGCAGCGCACACCGGTGATGCTTCTGCACGGCGCATGGCTGCACGCCTCGTCCTGGCGGGCGTGGGCCCGGGAACTGACGAACCGTGGGTTCGCGGTCAGCGCACCCCGGTGGCCGGGCGAGCCCAACTCTGTCGCCGTGGTTCAGGCCGAACCCGACCGATTGCGCGGTATCGGGCTGGTCGCCCTCACCGCCCACTATTCCCGCATCGCGCGATCCTTCGATACGCCACCGGTATTGATCGGCCATTCGGTGGGCGGCCTGATCGCCCAACGTCTGCTCGCGGCGAACCTCGGCCGAGCGGCGGTGGCGCTGGCACCCCTGCCGACCGGCCACCACCCAATTCCGGCGTGGGCGGAGATTGTGCGGCGGAGCTCCGGGCCCCCGTCCGACGGGCTACTACCGCTGTCGCGACGCGAGTTCGGGCGTGATTTCGCCAACACCGTCACAGCAGCGGAGGCAACCGACCTTTTCACTCGGCTCGTCGTTCCTGCACCGCGGCGACTGCTGCGCGACCTCGAAGAAGATCCTGCGCGGACCGGATCTCACGTCGATACCCACAATTCGGGTCGCGGCCCGCTGCTGCTCATCTCCGGGCAAGAAGATCGGATGGCTCCCGACGCGGAGACTCGTGCGATGTATAAGCGGTACGGGGATTCGGTGGCGGTGACCGATCTCGCCCAGTTCGCCGACCGCGGTCACTCGCTGGTGATCGACAGCGGCTGGCGGGCAATCGCCGTCCACACCCTCGCCTGGCTGGCCGACCAGGGTATCCGCGCCGCGTAGGAGCTCAAGGTTGTGGTTCGGCCACGGCGGGTTGCTCGGACAGGTCGGAGGAACGACTGAGCGCGTCACGCAGCGCAGCGCGAGTGGTGATACCCAGTTTCGGGAATATCCGATAGAGGTGTGAACTGACGGTACGTGGCGACAGATGCAATTGTCTGCCGATCTCCTTGTTGGTCATGCCTGCCGCCGCCAAATCAGCGATCCGACGCTCCTGCCAGGTCAACGTGGCAGATTCCGGCAGGGAACCGGGTACCACCACGCCCAACGGACGAAGTTCTGCCCGCGCGCGTTCGGACCATGCGGGCGCCCCCAGCCGGTCGAATGTCTCTGCCGCCGCCAACAGGTACTGCCTGGCCGCAGTCCGGCTGTTGCCGTGCCGCAGCCGCAACCCGTGTGAGAGCCGGATGCGCGCCAGTTCGAACGGGAAACGCGTTGCAGCGGGGTGGCTCTCGGCGCGACCCGCCATCTCTGCGGCCAGTTCGTCGTCGTCGGCGGCCATAGCAGAGGCACCGAAGGTGACGATCGCTAATCGGGGTGAGACTGCGGGAAGCCCCGCTGCCAGAGCGGCGTCGGCGTGCGCGCGGGCCTCGTCGACGCGCCCGGTATGCACGGCAGCCTCGACCAAATCCAGCAGGCTGCGCGAGGCCTGGTACGCATACGGGACGAACTCGCCCGGTGGTGTGATGCCAATGGCGTGCAGATACGCCGCTTCGAAATCGCCCGCAGCGAGCGCGGCGGTCGTTCCGGCGGCGTCTGCGGCCTGGGTGAGGAAACCCAGGCCGCGGGGCCTCGCCCAGGAGTCGACGACAGCTTGTAGCTCGCGTGCCTCGCCCAAACGCCCGCGCAATGCGGCCAGTTGCGCCAGATAACCACGGCTCTGCTGCGCGAATAATTCGTGTCCGAGTTCGGTTGCTCGTTCGAGTGAGCGCAGACCGGTGCGCTCGGCCGCATCCCATTCTCCTGAGACCGTTTGGTCGAGGGTGATCAGTTGCAGCATCACGATCCCGCTGGCGACCGCACCGGTCTCGAGTTCGCGGTCGACAATGCGTTGCAGATACGGGCGATACTCGCCGGCGATGTCGAGGTGATATGCCGAGACTGCCAGCCGGGTGACGTCCCATGGCTCGAGCTCGGTGAGCCGTGCTGCGGCCGCTTCCACGAGAGCGCCCGCGCCCGCGCCGTGGCGCACCACATCGCTCCACGTATCGCGGTAGATGCGGGACCGGGCGGACACGAGATCGCCCATCTGGTCCAGCAACCGGCGGGTGCGGCCCCAGAGTTCAGCGTCGCCCGCGTACTGGCTGATTGCCAGCAGCAAATTCATCAACCGGACCAGCACCTCGGTCGGTTCGTTCCTCGCGGCCACGCCCCACTGCTCAATCGCATCCGATACCCGCCGGTGCGAGGTACGTACGTCACCGTCTTCATAGAGTGCTGAATACGCTGAGGCCAGCACCGCCGCCGGGGTCTCGTGGCCGCCCGGGCCCGGGTCGGACTGCACGATTTGCTGCGCCTGCCCCAGGCGGGCGGCATGTCCGGCGACGAACGCGGCGTCGCCGAGGCGGCGGGAGCGGGCTTCGTGCGTCTCGCTGAGCTGAGCGGCGCGGGTCAGCCACGCCACCGCCGCCACCGCGCCGCCGCGTCGAGTGGCTGATTCGGCTGCTGCCTCGAGCGCTGCGGCGACTTGCTCGTCCGGGTCGACGGTTGCGGCCGCCAGATGCCGGGCGCGGCGCTGGACATCGTCGCGGTGAACCTGTGCCAGCGCGGCGTGCGCGGTTCGCCGCTGATTCGGCGTGGCCAGTTGCACGAGCGCCGAACGCACCAGCGGGTGGCGAAACGCGAACTCGCCACTGACAGGGTCGATCTCGAGCAGGCCTGCGATCACGGCCTCTTCGGCGTCGCGCATACGGTAATAGGTGGCCGGTCCCGCTGCGGTCCCGGCGCGCGCACCGACACCGTCGAGTGCGCCCATGAGCAGTTCGGCGCGCACCGGCTCAGCGAGCGCAGCGATGCGCCCGCTGTACAACTGCTGGAGACGTTTCGGCAGCGGCACGGCCTGCTCGCCGATGCTGTCGTCATGCGCGGCGGCGCCACCTGCGATGTAGGAGGGCAGTTCCAGCAAGGCCAGCGCGTTGCCACGGGCGTGCTCCAGGGTGAGAAGGCGGGTCCGCGCGTGCAGCCCCGGATGATGTTGGTCGAGCAGGCGGGACGCGGCGTCCTCCGTGAGCGGCGGGATCGGGATCTCCGGCAGGGCGGCCGTGTCGAACCGCGACGCGATGTCGGCACGTAGCGCGATCAACATCTTCACTGTGCCCGCGCTCAGCCTGCGTCCGACGAAACCGCACACCTCCACGCTGGCGGCGTCGAGCCACTGTCCGTCATCGAGGATCAGCAGCAGTCGCCGCTCTTGTGCCGCCACGGCCAGCAAATTCAGTACGGCGATACCCAACGTCATGACCGAGGGCGGATCGCCTGCTCTATGCCCGAAGACGGCGTCGAACACAGTTCTGGTGCCGCCATCCAGGTCGTCCGTGTGGGTGAGCAGCGGGTACAGCACCTGATGCAGACCCGCGTAGGGGAGGTCGGATTCGGCTTCCACTCCAGTGACCCGAGTGACGGTGTGCCCGGCACGCCCGGCGAGCTCGGCGACGTGGGCCAGCAGCGCGCTCTTGCCAACCCCGGTCTCGCCACGCAGGATCAGCGCCTGCCCGCTATCAGCGCTCACGAACGACTGGAGCTGCGCCTGCTCCTCCTCACGGCCAACGATCGCCGCAGCACATGACTCCATACTGGGCCGCTCCTCTCGCATCTTCGGCCAGACTAATCGGTCGGTTCCAGTCTGTTGACGCCATGGTGCGGCAAGGTCACCTCGGCCGTTCGATCGCTCGCAACGCGGCGGCACACGCTCCAGGGCCGCAAGAAGATACGTGAGCCCACCCCTCATCCGGCAGATTCGCCGGACCACTGCTGACAGCGATTTTCCATGGGTGGCCGGACCCGTCGAGGCGAAACAGCCCACACGACCGCGCCGGTCGAGGCTCGCCCGTAAACCTGAGAAAAGGAAACGAACATGAAGAACAGGATCCGTCGGCGCATCTCGCCCCACGCCATCACAGCGGCTACAGGGCTCCGTGTGTGGCCGAGATGATCGCGTCGACTGATCCGGACCGTTCGGACGAAGGCCACCATTGGTTGATGCAAACGTCAGCGCCGCCGAACCGGGGTCGGAGCGGTCTCGGTATTGCGTTGCACGCCGAGGCTGGGTGAGGACCTGGGCGTGTAACCGCTGACCGGGAGTGGGTTACCGCAGGATCGGGCGGATGCGTTTCGACCTCACCTGCAGTGACCGATCACCAGATGGTGGTGAGGGCGGTGGTGAAGAACTGGGCGAGCTTGTCTACCGCCGGGACGATGTACTCCAGCTTGTCGTAGAGGTCGACGTGGCTGGCGCCCCCGATCCAATGGATCTCCGAGGGGCCGGTAGCGCGCTTGTGGGCCTCGATACCCATCCAGGCGGTGACGGCGCGTTCTCCGATGATCTGCAGGATCGGACGCGGCCCGATCAGCGGGATCGCGTAGAACACGTCGCTGGACGCCATCTTGTCGATGCTGTCCCAGGTCAGGAACTTGGCTGACCGCTCATGCTCACCCCGTGAAGTGCAGTAGTACTCGAAGCCCTCGATCCCGTGCTGCCCGCCCAACTCTCCGGCCTGTTCGGCGGTCTGCGGGAACATGGTCATCGTGCCGGGATCTTGCCCGAGGGCAGCGGTCGTCCGGGCTCGGGCGGCGGCGGCGAGCAGGTTCTGGAACACGGCCGGGTTCTGGGTGCCGTCGGCACCGAACCGGAACTGGCGTGCAGGCTCTGCCGTGCACACGGTACCCACCGCCTTGACTCGGTGATCGCCGGCGGTCGCGGCCAACGAGTAGCCACCCGACGCACACACACCCAACAGACCGATCCGGTTCGCGTCGACCTCCGCGCGCGTGCTCAGGTACGACACTGCTGCCTTGAAATCCTCCACCCGCTGGGCCGGGTCCTCCAGACCACGGGGAACTCCACCGGATTCTCCCTGGTAGGCGGCGTCGAAAGCGAGAGCGACGAAGCCACGCTCGGCCATCAACTGCGCGTAGGTTCCCGACGCCTGCTCTTTGACGCCGGTACCCGGGTGCCCGACCACCAGTGCAGGCGATGGGTCCGATCCGGCTTGGTCGGGAACGTAGAGGTGGGCGGCGATCTCGATACCCGCACTGTCGAAGGACACCGTTGTTCTGGTCATGAAAATCTCTTTCCTCACATCTGTCACTGTCATCGAATACGGCATGGGGGGCCGTTTGTGGTGTGGCTCATCCCGTAGATCGACAGTGCACGGGGCAGACAGATCGGGCATAGCGTCAAGTGACGGTCAACTCGTTGAGCAGTCTCGAAGCCGATTTCTGCACGCCTTGTCTGGATGACTGGATCCAGCCTCACCCCGGCGCGGCGTCAGCGAAATGGGCAGATCCCTGCCTGGGCATAAACATGGCCACCTTCCTCGGTACCGTCGGCATGCCAACGCGGTGACACTGGAGGCATGTCCCCGCTTTCGCATTCCCACCTCGGTGCCTTCCTCAAGGCCCGACGGGCTCAACTCACACCGCCGGACTGCGGACTGCCCGAGACCGCATCCGCGCGCCGGGTGGCAGGTCTGCGCCGTGAGGAGGTCGCCCAACTCGCCGCGATCAGCGTGGACTACTACACCCGACTCGAGCAGGGCCGCGTCCGGGCCTCCGCTACAGTCCTGGCCACCCTGGCCCGTGCCCTCCGCCTGGACGACGATCAGCGGCGCTACATGTACGAACTAGCGGGTCGAGGCGACACCCGGACACGACCCCGCCGATCCAGCGAGCCGGTACGCCCCGCCATGCGGCGCCTGCTCGACCAACTCACACACACCCCAGCGCTGGTCCTGGGCAAGCACCTCGACATTCTGGCCTGGAACCTCGCCGCTACGGCCCTATACACCGACTTCTCGCGACTTGCCCCACAACACCGCAACTACGTCCACCTGCTCTTCACCGATCAGGTCATCCGTCAGCTACACCGAAACTGGGAACACGATGCCCGCGACGCCGTGGCCGCCCTGCGCATGCAAGCCGCCGCCGACCCCGCCGACCCGCACCTTGCCAGTCTTGTCGGCGAACTCACCATCAACGACCCCGACTTCAGTACGTGGTGGACCGAACACCGCGTCAACAACGCCAGCTACGGAACCAAGCAATTCCACCACCGCCTGGTCGGCGACCTCACTCTCGACTGCGACACCTGGGCCAGCCCCGACAGCTCCGGCCAACGCCTGATGATTCTGACCGCCGAACCCGACAGCCCCTCCCACGACGCTCTGAACATTCTCACAACCTGGTCCGCCCAACAGGCCGACACCGCCAAGGACTCGACCCGATGACCGCATGGCCTCCCACCGACCAAACGCTGCTCTCCGATACCCCTACTCTGATCCTGAACGCCGGCGAAAATGACGGGCCCGGCGTCGAAGTCGGCATGGTCCTCATCGACGGCGAACTGTGGGTTCGCGCCTACCGGGGCGTCGACTCTCACTGGTATCGCGCGGCACAGGACTCAGGCTGGGGAATGATCCGAGTGGCGGGCACTGTCCACCGAGTCGTTTTACTCACCACCGACGCAGAGACCCCACCCGGCCTCGACGTCGCATTCCGCAGCAAGTACGGGCAACTCGCCGATATCCTCGACAGCCCGCAAGCCCGCGCCGCCACACTCCGGATCGATCCCGCGCCTTCGCCAGACCCTCCACCCAGCTTGACTCGTGATCTCGCCGCAGGATCTGCGCCGCGACCGGCAGACGCTGTTCCGAGACGAGACTTCGAGACATCCTGAGCTGGGAGTTACCATCGACAAGGCGGCCGTCGATCGCGGTCTCGATACAAGGTAATGAGACTGGGAAGCTGGGGATTTCACCCAGTGTCAGCGGGTGCATGTGACGATGGTCGGCGTGCAACTTGATGGCGTTGACGTTCCATATCGGAGACCTGAATCGGGTTCTCGTTCCGCGCCGTAGGCTCTAAACTCTGTTGGATCGGAATGTGGCCCGCGATTCACCGTAGCGATGTGCATATTCTCCGGCATGCACCACCAGGCGCGCACGCCGCCATCGGTTTGTCTCGACCACGACCATTCATGTTCGTATCGGAGGGAGAACCCATGCCCACTCTCCACTTCACCGAGACCACGACCGCGACACCCGAAGAATTCCTCGCGGCGCTCACCGACTTCGGACCCGACCGCGAGAAACTGTTCGGGAACAGCGCCGGCCAATACCTCGAGGTGCACCACCGCGGCCCCACCGAAGCCGACGTCACGGAGGGATCACGCGGTATCTGGGAACGCCTGCACTACGACTGGTCCGACCCCCGCCGCGTCGTCATGACGACCACCGATTCCAATCTGTGGGGTGGCCACTCGGGCCACACCTACACCTTCACACCCCGCCCCGACGGCAAGACCGATATCGATGTCACGGTGGTGCGCGAGGGCAAGAACCTCAAGGGCCGTGCGGTCGGAGCCGTGGTCGGCACCGTCGGTCAGGGCATCCTGCGAAACGCATTCCACAAGACCGTCGACGCCGTCGAGGCCCGCACCAACGGAACCGACCGGGCCTGAAACACCCGGCCGACGGGCCTCCAGAACTGAATTACTCGGCCCTCACTATGCCTTTGTGTTTCAAGCGACCGGCGTCAAGTCGACACCGAAAGGCCGGAAGGCCGACACATCTGTCCGGAATATTTCCGTCGGCTCGACCGCCATATCCCGATGACCCGCGGCCGCGAACGCGTGAGCCTTGAATGCCTGGGCGGCGATACTCAACCGATGAACCACCCGCTCCACCCGATGCTCCGGTGGCGACATCCAACTCTCCCCCCACACCACCACCTCGATTCCGCTGTCCCCCAACGCCCTGATCAAACCGTCGTGCGCCCGCGAATCGCGTTCGATCACATCTGCGGCGATCGCCAGCGCGTCCGGACGACGCCCCTCACCGCCGGAGGCCAACACCCGCTCGAGATCCACCATTTCCGCCCCCAGAATACGAAGTGGGCGCGAATCCCCCGGATTGGCCACGAGAGCGGCGATATCCCATCCGGCCGCCCCGCGATCGAACAGCCACCCTCCGGCGAACGCGACCACATCGATGACATCGAACGCCACCACATCCAGGCGATACCGCACCGCATCCCGCTCCGGGCGAATTCCTTCACCGACGGCCACGGGCACAGGTTGTAGGCCTCCGATCGGGGGATCCAAGGTTCGAGAAGTCATGAGGTCTCCGTTCATAGACAGGGCGAAATTGTCGACCAGTTGTTCGCAGGCGCTATGCCCGCCTATGCGCGATCCACTACCGGCGCCAAGTACAGCCC